>JAFMJX010000031.1 GCA_017853235.1 Chitinophagaceae bacterium
AAAAATGGTAATTTTTACCCCAGAATATTTTCAAAATCATCATAATAAATTGATTATCAATTATTTATAATAATGGTTCGAATCCAGGTCGGGCAACCAAATTAAAAAGAAGCCGCCCCAATTTTGGGGCGGCTTCTTTTTTTCTTATGGGGATTTTCCCACTCAAAAAGAGGGTCCAACAAAGTGAGGTCCATCCTCTTTCTCTTATATTTGATGATTAAATCTTACTTATGTTTTCTATTCTTTCAATCCTGTTAACTTCCTTTTTTAATGTGGTACCTACTTCAGACACCACGCAGTACCAATTATTTATTGGCTCCTATACTTCGCAAGGAAATCCAGGAATAGAAGTATACCAAATAAATGGAACACAGCCTGCGAGTTTAATGTACTCTTTAAAAAATACCAATGCCTCCTTTTATGCATTCAATACGGATCAATCTTTTTTATATGCCGCTTCGGAGGATATGGATAGCAAAGCTTTAGTCAATGCATACCAAAAAAATAAACAAGGTAAATTTGAATTAGTCAACGCTGCAAGTAGTTTAGGTAGCGCTCCTTGTTACGTGGCCTTTCGAAATAAATCAAAAACAGTGTATAGTGCCAACTATGTGGGAGGCAGCATGAGTGTATTTAAAACAGCTCAAGGAAAATTATTACCGGCAAGTCAATTGATACAATATAAAGGTGCCAGCATTCATCCCGAAAGACAACAAGGAGCACATGCACATATGATTGCCATTGCTCCTGACGAATCTTATTTATTAGTAACCGATTTAGGATCTGATAAAATTTATCAGCACACAATACTTGAAGATGGATTGGTGAATGAAAATTATATTCCCATAGCCATCACCCCTGGCAATGGACCAAGACATATTATTTTTAATCCCAAAGGAAATCGTGCATATTTAATCAATGAACTTTCAGGAATGGTAGATGTTTTTGAAGTTCAAAATAAAAAATTTACAAAAATTCAAACGATTGCTTCCGATACTACGACTCTTTCTAAAACAAAAGGAAGCGCCGATATTCATTTAGCTCCTGATGGAAAATGGTTGATCAGCTCCAATAGAATTACCAGCAACGATTTGGCTATTTTTAAAGTGGATGCAAAAGGTTTGTTAACTCCTGCTGGTCATCAAACAGTAGCTACAAAACCTCGAAATTTCACATTTGATCCTAGTGGGAATTTTATATATGTAGCAAGCCAGGATGATAATAAAGTGCAAATATTTTCATTCAATAATAGCACAGGGAAAATGACGAATACAAATAATGATATTAAAGTGATGAGCCCTGTGTGTTTGAAATTTATTCCTCGCTATCCACGATAGTACCATAATCCACCAGCAATTCTTCCCCTTCTTGAATATCACGTAAGGCTTCAAATTGTTCTCCATCATTAAGCGATTGAACATTGGGTGTATCTGAATGATTTAAATAAATCACTAAGTCCACTAATTTAAATCCATATTCAGGAATGAAATAATGATCTTCATCAAACAAACAATGGTTTTCAATTAAATCCTTCGAAGATATTGGCAAACTTGCTACCTCTTGCTTACTTACTTGTATCCAATCTCCCATACCTTCTGAAAAAATATTTTTGGTTCCTTTAGGAATTGGGCGAATGGCAAACACTCCTATTCCATGCAATGGCGAAGGCTTAATCATCACATATGTATGCGCACGTAATTGTTGCAATAGAGCTTCTTTCTTATTCATATTTGAGTGGATAGGATGGATTTTTGACATTCACTTAATGCATCTTTCCAATCTCTAATTTGAATGCCTAAATCACTTTCTATTTGATGTGTGTCTAATACAGAATATGCAGGCCTTTTTGCAGGCGTCGGAAATTGATCTGTTGTGATTGGATGCAATACACAATCAAGTCCTGCATTGTACTTTATTTGCATTGCAAAATCATACCAACTTGTGACTCCTTGATTGGCATAATGATAAATTCCTTGTATTTTTTTCCCTGCAACTAATGCAACCACCATCAACATAGTGGCGGCGGCAAGGTCTTTAGCATAGGTGGGGCGTCCCACTTGATCTGCTACAATATTTAATTGATCCCGCTCCTTCATTAAACGAAGCATGGTTTTAACAAAATTATTACCATGACTACTAAATACCCATGAGGTTCTAATAATAATACTATTGGGATTTACAGACATCACCTCTTCTTCCCCTTTTGCTTTTGAAAAGCCATAAAAATTTACAGGATCTATGGGATGATTGGTATGGTAAGGTTGTGTTGACTTTCCGTCAAAAACATAATCGGTAGAATATGAAATAAAATGAATTTGTTGTTGCTTACAAATTTTTGCTAACTCCACCACTGCTTTTGCATTTATTTGCAAGGCTTGTTCTTGCTCGGATTCTGCTTTATCTACAGCGGTGTATGCAGCCGTATTGATGATACAAAATGGCTGCATGGAAGTTATCATTTCTTCCCATTTTTCCGTTTCTGATAAATTAAATGTAGAACGATCTAACAATACCATCTCATATTGAGGATAGACACTTGCTAATTGACCAAGTTCCCATCCCAATTGCCCATTGGCTCCAGTCACTATTATTTTATTGGTATGAGCCATATTTATTTAGATATAAATTCTTTAGGAAGTTTTGTCCATTCGCTTGACGGCAATGCTTTAAAGTAATCGTAAGTTTTTTGTAACCCTTCTGCACGATCTACTTTTGGTTCCCATCCTAAAATGTTTTTTGCTTTAGTGATATCTGGTTGTCTTTGTTTAGGATCGTCTACAGGCAAATCTTTGTAAATAATTTTTACTTTTGAGCCCGTTAATTTAAGTACCTCTTCGGCAAAATCCTTTAAACTAATTTCATTGGGGTTACCAATATTCACTGGATTTGAATAATCACTTAATAATAATTGGTAAATTCCTTCTACTAAATCATCCACATAACAAAAGCTCCTTGTTTGTGAACCATCTCCAAATACTGTTAAATCCTCACCTCTTAATGCTTGACCAATAAAAGCAGGAAGGGCTCTTCCATCATTGAGTCGCATGCGGGGTCCATAGGTATTAAAAATTCTGATGATTCTGGTTTCCACTTGATGAAAAGTATGATAAGCCATGGTAATACTTTCCATGTAACGCTTTGCTTCATCATACACTCCTCTAGGACCCACTGGATTTACATTCCCCCAGTACTCTTCGGTTTGAGGATGCACTAATGGATCTCCATACACTTCACTGGTGCTCGCAACTAATATTCTTGCTTTTTTATCCTTAGCCAATCCCAAACAATTATGTGTCCCCAAAGCACCTACTTTTAAGGTTTGAATAGGGATTTTTAAATAATCTATTGGGCTTGCTGGTGATGCAAAATGTAAAATATAATCCAAATCCCCCTTGATGTCAATAAACTTGGTAACATCATGAAGTATAAATTCAAAATGAGGATGCGTTTTTAAATGTGCGATATTATTTTCATCGCCTGTAATTAAATTATCCATCCCTATCACATGATAGCCTTCCTGTATAAAACGATCACATAAATGCGATCCTAAAAATCCAGCTGCTCCAGTAATTAAAATTCTTTTTTGACTCATATTTAATTCTTTGTAGCAGAAGTTCGCCCAATACTAATATAGGTATAACCCATCTCTTGCATCTTTGCCACTTCAAATAAATTTCGTCCATCAAAGATCACTTTACTTGGTAACCCTTTCTCAATGAATTCAAAATCGGGGGTCCTAAATTCACTCCACTCGGTTGCTATCACTAAAATATCAGCCCCTTGCAATGCTTCATATTGATTGCTCGCATATTGTATGCTGTCTCCAATTTGATTTTTTACATTGGGCATGGCTTCTGGATCATAGGCCGTAATCGTCGCTCCCGCTTCTAAGAAGGATTGTATCATTACTAAAGCAGGTGCTTCTCTAATATCATCGGTATTGGGCTTAAAAGCCAAACCCCATAATGCAATTTTTTTACCTTGTATATTATTTTGATAAAACGATTTTACTTTTTCAACTAAATGCAATTTTTGATGTGCATTTACTTTTTCAACTGCTTTTAAAATCTCAAAACTATAGTCTACTTCACTTGCCGATTGCACTAATGCTTGCACATCCTTTGGAAAACAAGATCCTCCATAACCAATGCCTGGAAATAAAAATCGCTTCCCAATGCGATCATCACTTCCAATTCCTCTTCGTACCATGTCTACATCTGCTCCCATGCGTTCACACAATTGTGCAATCTCATTCATGAAAGAAATTTTAGTGGCAAGAAAACTATTGGCTGCATACTTCGTAAGTTCCGAACTACGCTCATCCATATAAATGACAGGATTACCTTGTCTTACAAATGGTGCATATAAATCACTCATTATTTTTTTAGCTTTTTCAGATTGAGTTCCCACTACCACCCTATCTGGCTTCATAAAATCTTCTACCGCCACACCCTCTCTTAAAAATTCAGGGTTGCTCACCACATCAAATGCCCCTTTATAATTTTTCGCTATCGCTGCACGAACTTTATCAGCAGTTCCCACCGGCACCGTACTCTTATTCACAATTACTTTATACTCCTTCAAAATTTTTCCTAAATGATCTGCCACGCCTAACACATATTTTAAATCAGCACTACCATCTGCACCCGGAGGAGTAGGTAATGCTAAGAAAATAATTTCGGATCCATCTATCACCTCCTCAATACTCGTTGTAAAAGTCAATCTTCCTTCCTTACTATTTCTTAAAAATATTTTTTCTAGGCCTGGTTCATAAATTGGCATGACCCCTTCCTTTAAGCGAGCCACTTTTTGTGCGTCAATATCTACACATGTCACTTTATTTCCTGTCTCAGCAAAACAAGTTCCTGTAACCAATCCCACATATCCGGTTCCAATGACTGTAATTTTCATGCAGTTTATTTTAGATTGTTTGTATAAATGATTTTACAGCTTCTACTATATGTAATAATTGATCTTCTTCCATTTCAGTATGTATAGGTAATGAACATACTACAGGTGTTAATGCATTGGTTACATCTAATTGCAAATGTGCATGCGTATTGCTACCAAACATTTTTTGCAAATGACCTGGAACTGGATAATAAATCATGCAAGGCACTTCCTTACTTGCTAGGTGTTGTATAAAAGCGTCTCTATTCATTCCATGTAATTGTATCGTATATTGATGGAATACATGTGTGCTGTATTTTTGAATAGCAGGTGTTTTAATTGCAGGGATGTTCGCAAAAGCATCTGAATAGTATTTTGCTACTTTTTGTCTTGCTGCATTATAGCTATCTAACTTTTTTAATTTGACATCTAATACTGCAGCTTGAATACTATCTAATCTTGAATTACATCCCACCACATCATGATAATATCTTGCTGATTGTCCATGATTGGCAATCATTGCCATTTTATCTGCCAAAGATTTATCATTGGTACATAAAGCACCTCCATCTCCAAAAGCTCCTAAATTTTTACTTGGATAAAAAGAAGTAGCTCCAATATGTCCCATGGTCCCCGTCTTTTTTGTCACTCCATTTGAAAATGTATAATCACATCCAATGGCTTGTGCATTGTCTTCAATCACCCACAAATCATGCTCTTTGGCAATTTGTAAAATTTCTTCCATGGGAGCCGCATGTCCATATAAGTGAACCGGTACAATCGCTTTTGTTTTAGGAGTGATTGCTTTTTTTAAGGATGTGAAATCCATACAATAAGTCACAGGATCAACATCCACAAATACTGGAGTTAACCCTAATAAGGCCACTACTTCGGTAGTTGCGATATAGGTAAATGAGGGCGTAATAACTTCATCCCCTGGTTGCAATCCTAATGCCATCATAGCGATTTGTAATGCATCCGTTCCATTCGCACAAGGAATCACATGATTTACATTTAAATATTGTGCTAAATGAGCTGTAAAATCTTGAACCGCTTTCCCATTGATATAGGCTGCAGAGTCTATTACAGTCTGTATAGCTGTATCCACCTCTTCTTTGATGGCTAAATATTGATTTTTGGTATCTACCATTTGAATTTTACGCATCCCTTCCATTTTGGCAAAAATACTATAAAAAGCCTAAAATAAGGGACTGGATGCGTTAAGGATACCCTATAAAATAAATGTCCATTTATGTGCCAAATTTTATTGAATTTTGCATCATCAAACACCCTATGGTATTCTATTCACTTTTTTTAAGTCTTTATCAAATCATATCCAAAGGATGCGCCCCTTTTAATGGGAAAATAAAGCAATGGGTGGAAGGGCAAAATGCTGTTTGGAATGTCATTGAGTCAAAAGCCAAACAAATTACGAAGCCTCTTATTTGGGTTCATTGCGCTTCCTATGGTGAATTTGAGCAAGGATTACCTATTATTGAAGGATTGAAAAAAGAATATCCTTCCCATCAAATATGGCTTACTTTTTTTTCACCCTCTGGTTATTTGCATCGTAAAGATGATAGCACTGTGCACTTTGTAAGTTATATGCCTTTGGATGGTTCCAAAAATGCTGAAAGATTTTTAAATCTCATTCAACCAAGTTTAATCGTATTTGTAAAGTATGAATTTTGGTATCATTATTTAGCAACTGCCAAAAAAATGTCCATCCCAACAGTGCTGGTGTCTGCTATTTTTAGAAAAGATCAATTATTTTTTAAATGGTATGGCGGCTTCTACAAAAAAATGTTACAATTATTTACTTATGTATTGGTGCAGGATGAAAATTCAAAAAAATGGATCGTACCTATCATTGGTGAAGATAAAATAAAACTTACTGGAGATACTCGTTTTGATAGAGTATTACAAACTAAGAATAATATAGTGACCTATGACTGGATCCAAAAATTAAACACAGGAAAAATAATTATTGCGGGAAGCACTTGGGATAAAGATCATGAATTAATCGCCCATGTAGCTCCTTTAATGAAAGATTTTAATTGGATCATTGTTCCGCATCATGTTGATACCACTTCGATTGAAAAATGCAAAAGCATATTCCCGTCCGCCAGCACTTTAACCGATCTACTTGTTTCAAAACAAAATTTCAACAACCCTAAAATAATCATAGTAGATCAAATTGGTTTATTAAGAAACTTGTACCAATATGCTTTCATAAGTTATGTAGGAGGTGGATTTGGGAAAGAAGGAATTCATAATGTGCTAGAACCAGCCGCTTTTGGTCACCCCGTTTTATGGGGACCCAACTTTGAGAAATTTCCTGAAGCAAGCGGACTACTAAAAATGGGGGGAGGTTTTACAGTTCATGATACTAATTCATTTTTGACTACTATTCAAGCACTCACCCTTCATCCGGAACCATACCAACTTGCCAGTGAAAATGCATCAAAATTTATACAACAAAATGCAGGAGCTACTTCAAAAACACTGCAATGGTTAGTGGAAAAACAAATTCTTTTTCCATAGGAATGGCTACATTTGAAAATGGAAAGCACTACTTTAAAACAACCGAATTAATATTACGATATGTTTATTGAACAAAATTTAACAGGCGAACGCAGAGGATGGATTGAAGTGATATGCGGAAGCATGTTTAGCGGTAAAACTGAAGAATTAATCAGACGCTTAAAAAGAGCAAAAATTGCGAATTTAAAAGTGGAGATTTATAAACCAGCCACAGATACCAGATATGATGTGAACAAAGTAGTTAGTCACGATGCCAATTCAATTCCCTCTTCTCCAGTAGAACATTCTTCTAAAATTATTGAATTAGCGGGTGATGCAGATGTAGTAGGTATTGATGAAGCACAATTTTTTGATGATGGAATTTTAGAAGTGTGCGAAATTTTAGTCATGAAAGGAAAACGAGTTATTGTAGCTGGTTTAGATATGGACTATTTGGGAAAACCTTTTGGCAAAATGCCTCAATTATTGGCAGTAGCCGATTTTATCACTAAGCTACATGCTATATGTGTGCAATGTGGACACCTTGCCAATATATCCTATCGCACCAGTGATGAAGAAGGTACTGTGGTGCTGGGTGAAAAAAATAATTACGAACCAAGATGCAGAGTATGCGCAACAAAGTAATTTTTACTTTATTAAAAAAAGATTTATTGCTTGAGTTTAGGCAGCAATATACTTTTTTTGGCATCTTATTATATATCGCATCAACCACATTTGTCATTTATCTAACTATGGGTCAACCCGAAGATCATGTTTGGAATGGATTATTTTGGGTCACCCTTTTATTTATCTGTATTAATACTGTTGCGCGTAGTTTTTTACAAGAAGGAAAAGGGCGTATGCTTTATTTTTATACTATTGCAAGTCCTGTTCATTTTATATTTTCAAAACTCATTTACAACAGCTTACTGATGTGTTTAATGAGTGGGTTAAGCTTACTTTTGTTTATTTTACTTTTAGGGAACCCCTTACAACATGGCATTTTATTTTTTGGAATAAGTTGTTTAGGGGGCATTAGTTTAAGCTTGGTATTTAGTTTTTTAGCAGCAATTGCTTCCAAAGCACAACAACCATCAGCAATTATGGCCATATTGGGTTTCCCATTGATTATTCCACAACTTATGTTATTAATGAAAATTGCAAATATTGCTTTTTCTGATGTAGTACAAAATGGATTGTTTCAATTAGTATGGATGCTTATAGGATTTAACATCATGATTATAGCACTCGCTTATATTTTGTTCCCTTTTTTATGGAAGGAATAAAATATATCAAAATTCAAATAGCCCCCTTCCCCTTTAATACAATTCAATATTTATTAAAACTGTAAGTGTCTTACAGTTTGACCGTTATTGATTAATTGCTTTAAGGACTCAATTCCAATTCTTAGATGATTTTCAACAAATTCGGCAGTGACTTTACTATCACTTGCTTCTGTTTTAACTCCTTCAGGAATCATAGGGGAATCACTTACTAACAATAAAGCGCCTGTTGGAATTTTATTATAAAATCCAACAGTAAAAATAGTAGCAGTTTCCATATCAATTGCGTATGCTCTCACTTTAGTAAGGTATTCTTTAAATTCTTCATCGTGTTCCCATACTCTTCTATTGGTAGTGTAAACAGTTCCAGTCCAATAGTCTACATTATTATCTCGTATCGTAGTTGAAATGGCTTTTTGCAATGCGAAAGCCGGTAAGGCAGGTACTTCGGATGGAAAATAATCATTAGAGGTACCCTCTCCTCTTAATGCAGCTATAGGTAAAATAAGATCCCCAATTTTGTTACGTTTTTTTAAACCACCACATTTTCCTAAAAATAATACAGCCTCGGGTTGAATGGCGGTCAACAAATCCATAATCGTTGCAGCCCCTGGGCTACCCATTCCAAAATTGATGATCGTGATGCCATCAGCTGTAGCACATTGCATAGGACGATCCTTACCAATGACTTCTACATGATGTTTAGCAGCAAACATATTTACGTAATTACTGAAGTTGGTAAGTAAGATATACTTTCCAAATTGGTCTAAACTAGCTCCCGTGTATCTTGGTAACCAGTTTTCTACAATCTCTTGCTTAGTTTTCATAGATTATGTTATTTTTTATATACTTCACTGCGCTGCTGTTCATATCTTTGAAGTATTCATTTGTAAAAATACAATTTTTGTTGCACTTTATATGAATCCCATTGTATACCCATCCTATCCATTTAAACTTCAACAAGTTAAAGGCAAAGATCAAATATTTGATCCTTTCCGAAAAACTTGGATTGTGTTAACTCCGGAAGAATGGGTAAGACAAAATTTATTACAGTATTTAGTACAAACCTGCCAATATCCAAGTGCATTAATTGCTGTTGAAAAAACAATTCAATTAGGAACACTCCAAAAACGTTTTGATATTGTTGTATATAAAAACGATAAACCTTGGATGATCGTAGAATGTAAGGAAGCAAGAGTAGAAATTAACGAAAAAGCATTGAATCAAATTTTACAATACCAACAAGTATTGGAAGCAGAATATTTAATTTTAAGTAATGGTCATGAAACCAAAGGGGCTAAAATAATATCGGGGAAATGGCAAGCTTTGCAACATTTCCCCGATTACTATTAAAATATTTGTAGCATACTTTAATTTAAAAATGGGCTTAGGGGAAAATTCCTAATTCAGCATATGAAGTACCCACTTTATTGATAGCACATACATAAGCAGCGGTTCTCATATCTGGAATAGCTGGATTGGATTTCCAAATTTCCATAATTTCACGAGTGGCGTTTATCATAGTTTCCTCCAACCCACTATGCACTAAATCAATTTCATCAGGACCATGAGCTATGATTTCCTTTTCCGTTGGGGTCACTTTTTTACCAGTTAATTCTTCTATTTGTTTTAAGATATTAATGTTTGCATTTTCAGTAAACCTTTTTTCCAAACGACCATATCTTACATGGCTTAAATTTTTCAACCATTCAAAATAAGATACTGTTACCCCACCTGCATTCAAATACATGTCTGGAATTACTAATACACCTTTCTTTGATAAAATATCATCTGCTTCGGGTGTTAAAGGACCATTCGCTGCTTCACCAATAATTTTTGCTTTAATATTAGGAGCATTATTTTTATCAATCACATTTTCAAGTGCCGCAGGAATTAATATATCGCATTCCATTTCTAATGCGTCAGCACTTTTAGTAATATTAGTAGCGCCAGGGAAATTCAAAATGGATCCAGTAGATTTACGATGTTGAAAAACTTGTTCTACGTTTAATCCGTCAGCACAATATATAGCTCCTTCAAATTCGGCAATCGCAATTACTTTTGCGCCATGCTCTCTAAAAAATTTTGCACTGTAATAACCCACATTACCTAAACCTTGAACGATTACTTTTTTATTTTCAATACCAACTGTTAATCCTAGTTTTTTCATTTCGTCTTCCATCAAGCAAACTTCCCTCACACCATAAAAAACACCTAAGCCAGTTGCTTCTCGACGACCTCTCACACCGCCTAATGAAACAGGCTTACCCGTAACACATCCGGCTGCATCAATTTCACCTGGCTTTAAAGATTGATAAGTATCTACAATCCATGCCATTTCACGTTCTCCGGTTCCATAATCTGGAGCAGGGACATCAATGCCAGGCCCAATAAAATTTTTCTTCACTAATTCGGATGTATATCTACGAGTAATTTTTTCAAGTTCATAAGCACTCAAAGAACGTGGACTAATTTTAATCCCCCCTTTCGCACCTCCAAAAGGCACATTCACAATGGCACATTTGTAAGTCATAAGTGCCGCCAAGGCCATTACTTCGTCTTGATTCACTGCCAAACTAAAACGAATCCCTCCTTTACAAGGGGATTTGTGCTGCGAATGTTGCACACGATATGCCTCAATCACTTCAATATGTCCGTCATCCATTTTTACTGGAAAACGCATACTATAAATACTATTACATGCTTTAATTTGATCCAGTAATCCTTGTTCCCATTGGGTAAATTTGGATGCTTTATCAAAACTTTTTTCTACACTATGAAAAAAACTATACTGATTATTTTCAGACATATTTTTTAATTTAAAAATGAATTGAAACTAAATATAAATTTGATTATCCTTTGATGCTTTTTTCCAATTGTGTCAATTTGCGATCCACACTCGTTACATAAAGAAATAATCCAATGAGGATGATAGAAGCAATAGTTAAGACTAAATAAATTTTACCGTCTTTAACCATTACACTTTCGTTGGTATTTGCTATGGTTGTTTGTAATAAAGAAATCATTATAGATATTTTTGAAGATGAATTATTTTGTTTTTTTATTATGCTCGTTCATTTACATTTAAGAAATGAACGAATGAAAATTTTAGTTTTGTTCTTCTTTTTGAAGTTGCAATAATTGTATACGAATTTTTAAAGTACTTATCCAAACTCCTAATAAAGTCCAACCAATTACTGCTGGATAAAATACTGTTCTCATGGAAGCAGTCATGTCTTTTCCGTTAATTCCAGGATTGCCTTCGCTTCCTTGTCCACCTGGGTGTAAGGATTCTGTTAATCGTGGTAAGATCCATAATGTGGGAAATAACATAAAGAAAGCAAACACATTATACACTGCAGATAAGCGTGCACGTTTTTCACTATCTAACAAACTTCCTCTTAAGACGAAATAGGCAAAATAAATTAGTAATGCAATGGCAGCCCCATTTTGTTTAGGATCTCCTACCCAGGGACTTCCCCATTGATAGTTAGCCCAAATTGCCCCAGTAATAATTCCTAACACACCAAAAACCAAACCAATGGAAGCATAACTAGATGCATATATATCATGAATAGGATTAGAACTTTTTAAATATTTTACTGCATATACCAATGACACAAAAAATAAAATCATCATTCCAAACCACATAGGCACATGAAAAAACATATTGCGAATAGATTCCCTTAAACGATCATCTAATTTGGGCACTTTAACAATAAACCCATAGGTGCAGGTGTACAATAAAAGGACAAAAGATAAAACTTTCCACCATTTAGCTCTTAACATAGTTTAATAAATTTTAAACCAACACCTTATTTAAAACTAACAATTGTTTGCAAATTTATAACTTTTTATGAAATCGCCTAATTTTAAGGTCAAATGTTGTTTTACAAATTTACTGCTAAAGTTGTACATTTGCGTCCATAATTTTCATGCCGTAACATGAAGCGAACTGCCCCGTAAGGCTGTAGTAAACTTAATGTGGCTATCACCTAAAAATAGACACAAATGAAACTTTCTCAATTTAGGTACGACCTACCTTTAAACCTCATTGCTCAATACCCTACTAAAAGAAGGGAAGACAGTAGACTCCTTGTAGTGAACCGCCAAAATGGTCACATGGAGAATCGTAATTTTTCAGATTTATTAGAATACTATGATGACAAAGATGTTTTTGTAGTAAATAACACCAAAGTTTTTCCTGCTCGCATGTATGGCAGAAAAGAAAAAACAGGTGCGAAGATTGAAGTATTCTTATTAAGAGAATTAAACAAACCCAATCGTTTATGGGATGTTATTGTTGATCCCGCAAGAAAAATTCGTGTAGGAAACAAATTGTACTTTGGTGAAAACGAAGAATTGGTGGCTGAAGTCATTGATAATACTACAAGTCGTGGTCGCACTATCCGTTTTTTATGGGACGGAGATGATGCAGGATTCAAAAACATGCTTGAATTTTTAGGTGAAACGCCATTGCCTAAATACATCAAGCGTAAACCAGATGAAGAAGATAAAGAAAGATACCAAACAGTATACGCTAAGCATGAAGGTGCTGTTGCTGCTCCTACTGCAGGGTTACACTTTAGTAAAGAGTTAATTAAGAAATCAGAAATTATTGGAATACGATTTGCCGAAGTAACCTTACATACTGGATTAAGCACTTTCAGGCCAATTGAAGTAGAAGATTTAAGCAAACATAAAATGGATGCAGAATACTTCAAAATTGATGAAGATGCTTGTCGTATTATTAATACTGCTAAGCAAAATGGTAAAAGAGTATGTTCCATTGGCACCACTGCCATGAGAGCTATGGAAAGCAGTGTAACAGCCCAACGTTTATTAAAGCCAGCGGAAGGTTGGACCAATCATTTTATACACCCTCCATATAACTTTAACATTGCAGACAGCTTAGTGACTAACTTCCATTTGCCAAAAACTAGTTTATTAATCATGACTTGTGCTTTTGCAGGTTACGAATTAGCAATGGAAGCTTATAAAAAAGCAATTAAAGATAAATACCGTTTCTT
>JAFMJX010000234.1 GCA_017853235.1 Chitinophagaceae bacterium
GTATTAAATGAGATGAAACGCAAAGTTACGCAAGGAATAACTCAAAAATATGATTGGGATTCGGTGACTGGTTTATATCTTTATCATCTCAAAGCCTTGGTTAATAAAAAGTGAGCTGAATGAAATGGAATCATAAGTATTATAAGAATCTCCAAATAGGCGTTGATACCTTCAGCTTACTACTTTCCTTATTATTAGCAGTATTTATAAAAAAAGGAGGGTTTGTATTCCCAAAAACTTGGTATGATTTTGGATTTATCTTACTGCTATTGGTAATATGGTTTTTATCTGCCAATGAATGTAAGTTATATCGAAATCGAATTAATAAAAAGTTCCCTGAAGAAATTTTATTCAATGCCTATGCTAATATTTTATTTCTAATATTAGTAAGTGCGTTTTTATTTTTAAGTAAATCGGTTTATGGAGATTATTTTAGATTTTCATATTTTATAAGTATTCATTTTGGATTATCTGTAGCTTTTAAATATTTCTTACGTAAAAGGCAGCACTCTGCTTTTGCCGAGGGTTTTATTCATGACAAATTACTCATCATTGGTTACAATCAAACCTCGATTGATTTTAATAAAACCATATCGGAACATGTGTATTATGGATATAAGTGTGTGGGATATATAGATGATATTGATGAAGGAATAGTAAATTGTGAAAATTCTGTGACGGCATCAACAACTGTAATGCCTTATTTAGGTAAGCTACAACAACTAGAAGCTATTTTTCAACAACAACATATTGACGAGGTTTTAATTGCTTTACCGCAACACGAACAAAATCAAATTAGAAAATGTATTGAAATATGTGATCAATATAATGTGCGTGTAAGAATCATGCCACAATTAGAAGATTTAACTTCCAAAACTGAAGAGATTGATACCATTGGATTAATATCGGTCATTAATTTAAATATTTTACCATTGGACAAATGGGAGAATCAATTTTTTAAAAATACATTTGATATTTTATTTTCTCTTTTATTTTTAATCTTAGTAGGTTGGTGGCTCTTGCCAATTATTTGGATATTGGTACGTATTAGTTCTAAAGGCCCGGTCATTTATAAACAAGAAAGATGGGGTTTAAATAATAAGCCTATTGTATGTTATAAGTTTAGGACCATGTACATCAACAAAACTCCAATTTCTTTTGAGCAAACCTCTCGTAATGATCCAAGGATTACTCCATTAGGCAAATTTTTAAGAAAATTTAGTTTGGATGAACTGCCACAGTTTTGGAATGTTTTAAAAGGAGAAATGTCGGTGGTGGGTCCAAGACCACACCCCACTCCAATGAATATAGCGTCTAAGGAAACCGTGAATAATTATTTAAAGCGACATATTATTAAACCAGGTATCACAGGTTGGGCTCAAATTAATGGCTGTCGTGGTGAAGTACGTACGCATCAGGAAATGGAACAAAGGGTTAATTTTGATTTATATTATATTCATCGTTGGTCATTTACATTGGACTTGCAAATCATATTGCAAACCATCATAAAAATGTTACGCGACCAAGGCGCTTATTAAAACACAAACATTGAAGGCAATTAAATTAGTTACACTTAGATGGATCATGTTAGGGGTCCTCTTTTTTACTTGTACTCAAATACAAGCACAAGTATTCACGCATCAAAAAACGGTGATTGAATATTTGGAACGAATGGCTCAAAAAGGATTTGTTGAATTCAACGATTTAGTCAAACCATTGGATCGTGGCGAAGTGTTTCAATTGTTGAATCAATTACAATCCAATCAAAAATTAACAAGCATAGAAAAAGAAGAGTTACAATTTTTTCTTTCCTATTATCGCTTTGATAATTTAAACCAAAATTATGTTCCCAAAACAATAACGGTTTTTAAGGACTTCAAAAAAACCATTTTTAACGAACCCCATTTAATTAATTATAGTGATCCTTATTTTAGATTCATGTTGGATCCCGTCGCTGAATTTACTTTTCAATCGGCAGAAGAAAGTTCTAGGCTTACTAGCACTGGGTTTCAGATGATGGGATATGCAGGAAAGCGAGTTGGCTTTCAATTAAGTGTGAGAGATGTAAATGAACGTGGCGCTTATGATTCCTTAAGAATAGATAATACTTTAGTAGGGTTTAATCGCAAACAAACTACTTCCAACAATTTACTTTCCTACAATCAGTTCAACGCTAATATTAGTTATCGATTTAATAAAGGAACTATTACCCTTGGGCAAGATCAAAATGTTTTAGGCTATGGTAAAACAGGAAGTTTGGTTTTATCTGCCAAAGCCCCTTCCTACCCTTATGTAAGATTACAATATCATCCTACTAAATGGATGAGCTTTAATTATATGCATGCTTGGTTGCAAAGCGGTGTGTTAGATTCAGCAAAAACCTACGGAACCGGAAATACGGTATATGGTGGCGTGCGTGAAATATTTGTACCTAAATTTTATGCTATTCATTTTGTAGAAATTAAACCCATGAAAGGATTGAGTTTTCATTTTGGAGAATCCATTATGTACACCGATCAATTGGAACCAGCTTATTTAATGCCACTTAGTTTTTTTAAAGCATTTGATAATAATAAATACAACGATAAAATTACCACAGGTGCGAACGGACAATTTTTTATGGGAGTGAGCAGTCGTAATCAAATTCCAAAAACGCATTTGTACGCACAATTATTTATTGATGAAATAAGAGTAAGCAGTATTTTTAGTACAAGTAATTCCAGGAATCAAATTGCATATCAATTAGGAGGAAGTGTGACCGATGTGGGTGTGCCATATTTAACTTTAACTGCCGAAATAAATAAAGTATATCCCTTTGTGTATCGTAACTTTTTACCAGCACAAAACTATTCTAACAGTAATTACCCATTGGGGGATTGGATGGGTTCCAATGCAGATCGTTTTGAATTTATAGCCAATTATCACCCTAAGGCCAGACTTAACCTAAAAGCATATTATATGCATATGAAAAAGGGTGGTCCTGGAACGGTGGAACAACAGTATTTTTTAACGCCAGCCCCTATCTATGGCTTTGATCCTCAATATAAAAGAGACCAATTTAGTATAGAAGGGTCATATGAAATCATTAAT
>JAFMJX010000235.1 GCA_017853235.1 Chitinophagaceae bacterium
TCCTATGTATTATGATCAAAAAGATACTTGGCGTCAAATTACTCAAAATGGAATGAAAGATGTTCGTTTCCAATTTGATAGTAATAGAATGGCTGAAGAGTATTATGAAAAAATGTATAAGATTTAAATTCGAAATCTGGAATTGCTATAAATAGTATTTTCCTATACCATATTTACCTTTCCATCAAAAAGGGGTCCCGATTTTTCGGGACCCCTTTTTATTAAATCGTATTTTGAATTAGTTTATTCATATTTAAATACTTTTCCATTTGCCATTACTTCTTGTGTTTTTTCATCAAACGTAACTTTGGCCCCTGTTTTACAAGCTGCATTCGTCATAATAGTCGCAATAGAATGCCTGTAACCCGCTTCCACTGGTGCATTAGGTGTTTTACGACTACGTATACATTCCATCCAATTACGAACGTGTGCTGAAGTAAGTGCATCTGCACCAGTATTTGCTGAAGCCACTGCTTTTATCTCTTCACTTGCCAAACTCAATTCAGGCAATAAATTGGGTTGCATTTTCATTTGAGCTGCAAAATTAGGTCTTAAACCTCCTTTAGGAGAAACCTTATTGTTAAGTAAATTTAATTCACCTCCGTTGGAGTAATATATCTCTGAGGGATTTTCATCTCCATTATGCATGCGTGACATAAAAACGACTTGAAATCCTTGACTCATATCGTCTAATGGACCATAATCAAATACAGCAGTAGTGGTATCCCAATTTTTACGACCATCTTTCCAAGCATAAACACCTCCATTGGCAGTGACACTTCTTGGATGTGGCAATTGACTAAACCAATTCACAGTGTCAATTTGATGACTCATCCATTGTCCTGGCATTCCTGAAGAATAAGGCCAAAATAAACGATACTCTAAATATTTTCTGGGATCAAAATTAACATGAGGGCGATTTAATAAAAAACGATTCCAATCCAAATCTTCCTCTTTACACTTAGCAACTAAATCCGGTCTTCTCCAACGACCTGGCTGATTCACATTCCAAGTGAGTTCTACCATTGTGATGGGTCCAAATTTTCCTGCTTGAATAAAATCTGCGGCAGCTTTATAATTTGGGCCACTTCTTCGTTGTGAACCAATTTGTACAATTCGATCTGAAGCTTTAATTACTTTTAATGCATTTCGATTGTCTTCCATGGTTTCAGCGAAAGGCTTTTCGCAATATACATCCATACCTGCTTTAACTGCTTCTGTAGCATGTATCGCATGTTGAAAATCGGCGGTGCTTATAAAAACTGCATCAATATCTTTACCTGCATACAATTCATCATTGTTTCTCGCGCCTCTAATTGAATGCCCAAAAGTTTTTTCAAGGGCTGCAACTCCCTCTTCTCTTCTGAGCTTCCAAATATCTGATACCGCAACAATATCAAAATTTAATTCCTTATTATGATTCAAAAAACTGGGAAGATGTGCTTGCCTAAATCGGTCAGAGTAACCAACAACCCCTACTCTTACACGATCGTTTGCACCTATAATGTTAGCATAACTTTTTGCTGTAAAACCTAAAGTGGCTGCATAAGTAGCGGCTGCCGCTTTAGAAGTTTGTTTGATAAAATTTCGACGTGAATTTTTCATAAAGAAATGTTGAATGTTGAATTAATTATTTTATTAATAAGTATCATGAGAACTTTATTTTACCCTAATAAATTTATTTGAACCCAATAATTTTATTAAGGTAAAAATAATTGAACTAAAAAATACAAAATAGAAGGACACAATAAACATCCCATTGCAGTGTGAAATGTAGCCGTCAAAGCACCATAAGGTACCAACTTCACATCTGTGGCTGCTAAACCGGCAGACACCCCACTTGTAGAACCAACCAGACCACCAAATACCATGGCTGTTTGAGGATTATCAATCCCTAATTTTTTTGCAACAAATGGAGTCGCTATAGTGACCATAATTGATTTGATGACTCCAATAGCAATACTTATTGCAATGACATCACTACTTGCTCCTAATGCAGCACCTGTTACAGGCCCAACAATAAAAGTACAAGCACCTGCTCCAATAGTGGCAAAACTTTTTGCATCCCCATACCCCATAACATATCCAATACTGCCTCCCACAAAAAAAGCAACTACTGTGCCTAATACTAAAACAAGAAATCCAACCCAGCCTGTTTTTTTAATTTCATGAAAACTAGCTCCTAAAGCAGTAGATACTATAGAAAAGTCCCTCAACATGGAACCACCTAATAATGCCATTCCAGAAAAAGCAGGTAGGGATGCCACTCCTTTTTCTCCTCCAAAATAAGCAATAAGTAAACCCACACTTATCGCAATGGCAGCACCTGGTATTTTACTTTTAGTTAATTTTTTAGAAATAAAATAAGATACATACATGATGACTCCTACCACTAAAAAAGCAAAAACCAAACCATTCTTATCCAAAATTTTTATAAAATCATTCATAATTAAAATTTAAGAAGCTATTTTTTATTTATTTTTTGTAAGCTTAGAAAAAATAGGAACTAAGATAAAACAAGCTGTGGTAGCAATAATTCCTGCCAATATAGCTACCCAACCACCAGATAAAGCTGCTTTTACATTTTGAGTTGCAGACATCGCAACTACTACTGGGATGTACATATTACTCCAAAAGAGAATCCCATTTTCGGTTTCAGCAGGTATTAAATTTTTTCTTTTAAAATAGTCATTAGCAAAAACTAAAAGTAACATAGCAAAGCCTACCCCTCCTAAATTACCAGTGAGATGGAATGCCTTACCTAAAGCATCTCCAACTATATGACCCAATAAAAAACATGCTGCTAAAATTGCTACCCCATATATTTTCATAAAAATATTTTACTGATGAATGATTTCTTTTACTTGATCACGAATGGCGTTACCCCATACTTTATAACCTTCTATATTGTAATGTAATTTATCATCCCTAAATAAAGATTTGATAGGCAATCCATCAGATCCTAAAAAGCTATTTTGAAAATTAATATAATGCAAGCCTGGTGCACTGGCACAATAGTTTTGAATTAAAGTATTTGCCTCTTGGACTCTGTCCCAAGCACCCCATCTTTTTTCACTTGGTGA
>JAFMJX010000236.1 GCA_017853235.1 Chitinophagaceae bacterium
TTCCATACATATTCAGAATTAAATCTTGGACGAACTCTATATACTAATTTACCGCCGTTGTCTTCAAATAAACCAGTGCCGGTTGGTACTACAAAATCGGTATACACTTGCTTACCTGTTGTTTTATCAACATCAATATAATGGTAACGACGCATATCAGTCCAAGTTTCAAAAGCACCATATGCATACATAGCAATATACTTTTGTAACATGATCATTGATAAAGTTAAGTTAGCAGAACTTGTTGGTACCACTAAAGGATTTGCTAAGAAAGCATCTCTTATAGCAGGAGTTAGCAAACTTGCTGTAGGAACATTCGTATTGTAATAATTCATCAACAAATCAAAATGCTTACTGATACCATCCTTATAAGCTGCTAATGCAGTTGCTCTGTCTCCTTTTAAGAAAGCAGCTTCCGCTCTCATAAAGGCCATTTCAGTAGCAGTCATTACAGGGAATGGAGCACTATTTCTAAATACAAAACGACAGTTTAAATCATTCGCTGGTGCAGTATTAGTTGCAGAAACTTGTGAAACCCCCCAGAAATTTTCTGGACGATCATTGGCAGCCAAAACTGTTTGACCTAAATTGGGATCAACTCCTTTAAAAGTTCCATTGGTATTTAAACGTAATAAATAAATGGCTCTTGGGTCATTCACACCTGGGAATGCACTATTTCCACCACTCATTAATTTAGCAATAAATGCACCTTGTCTAATTGCTGTTGGTGTTACGGTACTTGCACCACCTAAATTCGCTCTAAAAGGTCCCCAAAAATTATTAGTAGCACTTACTGCAGTTGCAGCAAATTTAACTAAAGCATCATCGGAACTTTCTTTCATAGCTAAATTAGTATAGTAGATTACTGAGTCTGGTTTGTAATCTGCTTTGTTTGAAAGTTGATTGTATGAACGAGCTAACACACCGTATACAAATTTTTTCCATTTAGCAGCATCCCCATTATATAAGTAAGCATCCCCTTTCGCTAAATTTGCTTGGCTCGCATTATCACCCGTTTTATTTAAATACATTAAAGCTTCATAACATAATCTTCTTACTTCGGTATATACTTCTTCTTGAGTATCATACTTAAATGTAATTTGATCCGTATTAAAAGCTTCTTTCAAAATAACTTCACCATGATAGGTGGTTAAGTTTAACCAACTCCAAGCAAACACGGCATCACCTACACCTGCGTAATCCCATTGTTTGTTTTCAATGGCCCATTGAATCATTTTTTTATTATTTTGACCAATGTCATAATAATGTGAACGCCAAAATGAGGCAGCATTATCAGAACCTGCTGTATATCCCATTCTGTCAAAGTTGCTCAATGTAGAATAATAAGCAAAGTTTTGAATGTAGGCACCAATAAAACGTATATCGTTCATTGGACCATGTCCACCATAGTTACCTGCCATGGAGGATACTATCTGTGGTAGTAAAGTTTCAGGCGCGACTTTTACGTCATAGTTAGGGTTGGCGTAAGCTTCGTCAATTTTTTTAGAACAAGCTACACCCATTACTGCTAAAGCGCTTATTACTAATAGATGTTTAAAATTATATTTCATATTTTTCAATATTAAAGATTAAAAAGTGGTTCTAATTCCCATGTTAAAACTTACAGGTGCACCCATATTACCGTAGTCAAATCCAAAACCACTTACACCACGGCTAGCTGCAGAGTTTGCTCCAACAGCAGGATCTTGTCCTTTATAATTGGTAATTAGAATTAAATCATTAATCGTTAAGAAAGCAGATATTGTTTTTGCATATCGAGCAATTCCCTCAGTCATAAACTTCTTGATGTTATAGTTGAAAGAAATGTCTCTCAATCTAAACCAGTTTACATTTTTTTGGATAAACTCCTCTTCAGGCATAGTGGTATAATAGGTTTGTTGGTAGTAAGGAACAATTGCAATACTGTTTTGAGTAGGAGTTGCTGTGTTCTCTAAACCATCTTTTAAAATACCAGTGATCACTCTTGGAGTTAATCTATCTGCAGTTCTTTGGCTACGACCAATTCTTGTTAAATACATTTCAGTGGCATTAAATATATCTCCACCCACTTTTAAATCCCAAAGGAATGAAACGCGTAAATCTTTATAAGTGATATTATTTAACCAACCCAAAGTGAAATTAGGATTTCTATCGCCACGCACTCTAAAGTTATTATCTAAAACAGGTATACCTGTTGCTGGATCAATTAAGATTTGACCAGCAGTGTTACGTGCATAACCATAAGATGTAATAGTTGTTGTAGGGCCTCCTCTTGTTAAACCACCACGTGCGTTACCATAAATCCATGTATCTGAAATATAAAATTCAGGTACGTTATCTGGTAATGCAGTTACTTTATTACGCATTCTGTTAAAGTTAAAACGTGTGTTCCAAGAGAAATCTTTTTTATTAATTACTTGATAATCCAATACCATTTCAATACCGGTATTTTCATTCGCACCCACGTTTAAAGTATTTAATACATAACCTGTGGCATAACTTGCTCTAAAGTTTTCAGCGATCAAGTCCTTATTTTCGGTTTTGTAATAAGTAATCTCAGCGCTTAAGCGATTTCCTTTGAATTTAAATTCAGAACCTACTTCAAAAGTTTTTTGACGCTCAGGAGTTAAATAAGGATTCGCGTTGGTGAAATCATAATAGTATCCACCACCACTACCAGTATTAAAATTTAAGATCGCTTGGTTAGCATATGGAGCACTTGAACGTGCAGTGCTCGCCAATGATCCTCTTAATTTCCAGTAGTTTAATTGAGATTTCACTGCAGGGAAGATGTCAGATAAAATCATACTCACACTTCCTGCTGGATAATCATATGATCTACTAGATACTGGGAAAATAGAAGACTCTTCAAAACGATGAGAATAAGTAAAGAATACTTTGTTATCATAATTAATAGATGCTTCTCCAAAATAAGCAGCTTGACGGCTGATATTATAGTTTGGTAAACCAAAACGAGTTGCATTACTATTTCTAATTCTTGTTATAGGATTCGTATTACCACTATCGGTACGTAAGGCATCAGCGATATCATTACCAAAGATGGCATAAGTTTGAGTTTCAT
>JAFMJX010000237.1 GCA_017853235.1 Chitinophagaceae bacterium
TAATGCTGATACTTCTAGTTCAAAAATTTTCAAAGAGTCATCAAATTTATACGTAATTAGAACGGATAGTTTAGGATGTAAAATTTCTTCTGACACCATCACTATAACAAAAAACCCATTGCCAACTATTCCTATAGTTAAAGACACAATTTTTTGTCAAAATATAAGTTCTTCCACATTGGCTGCAATTGGTACTTCTGGTAATACTTTAACATGGTATGGAACAAATGCTATAGGAGGTACAGGTAGTTCTAGTGCCACTACAGCAGCTACAAATGATACTGCATTAAAGTCATACTATGTATCACAGATAAATAATACCACTAGTTGTGAGAGTCCAAGAGCTAAAATCACAGTCAAGATTAATCCAGCTCCTGTAAATCCTATAGTAAGAGATACTGCTTATTGTAATAATGTAAGCGCTGACACTTTAAAGGCTGTTTCACTAGCCGGACACACTTTAAGTTGGTATGGAACAAATGCAACAGGAGGAACTGGAAGTAATTTAGGAAGCAAACCTATCACTTACACTGTAGGCAACTTTAGCTATTATGTAAGTCAAATAAATACTGCTACAGGATGCGAGGGGGCAAGAGCAAAAATAGGAGTGACCATCAACCCTTTACCAGCGGCTCCATTAGTTAAGGACACAGCCTATTGTAATAATGCAAGTTCAGATACCATTAGAGTAACTGCAAGTACCGGATCTAGTTTATTATGGTATGGAACAAATGCCACAGGAGGAACTTCTTCTACAACCGCTATTAAACCAAGTACTTCCACTGTAGGAACAGCAAATTATTACCTAAGCCAAATGATTACAGCAACGGGCTGTGAGGGTCCAAGATCTAAAATAACAGTTACTACCAAACCCATCCCTACTGCTCCATCACTTGTAAGAGACACTGCTAACTTCTTATTATCAGGAGCATCAGGTACTACTTGGTATAAAGATGGAACCGCTTTAAGTGATACGACACAAAAATATAAACCTACCACACCAGGATCTTACACAGCTAAAACCACACTAAATGGATGTACCAGTGTGATGAGTGCTGCTTACTATTACCTAGTAACCGATATTATTAATCTAAGCAAAGACGAATACATCAAACTAGCGCCTAATCCATTTATCAATCAACTTAATTTTGATTTTGTAGTTAAGGGCTATCAGCGATTAAATATAGAAGTGTTTGATGTTGCCACTGGAAACAAAGTTGCGAGTCAACCCAACCTTACTGCAGGCAGCAGAATAACTTTAGGCCAACTAGCAGGCGGTACTTACATCATTAGAGTGACCTCCAATGATAATAAAATAGTACAGCAATTTAAAGTGGTGAAGATGTAAAAACTATTAAACCCATCTTTTGACTTGATCTGTAATACTTATAACAGCAGGCTTTTTTCCTTTGTCAAAACTGCCTAAGTGTTTATCCATTTGTAATGCGCGCGCGCCATTAAGTGTAGCCCAACCCAGCATTTCTGAAATAGGTATGTTGGGATGAAATTTTTGTATGGTTTTAATTTCATCTAAAATGTTTAAACTCCAATTGCTTGCATAACTATCTGTTCCAAGAACAATAGGCACGTCTTGTTCTCTTAGCAATTGAATTGGAGGCATGGTGCTTTCAATATATTGATTCGCATTGGGACATAAGCACCAAAAAGTATTAGGCATTTGTTGCTTTACTTTTTTTACATCTGCTTCATTGGTAAAACTATTATGCACTAAAATACTACGATATGCATTTTTTAAATACGGAATCATTGATTGTAAACTAGATACTCCAGTGGGCTCAAAAAAATCTAGTTTGACATTTACACGCACATACATGTCTAAAAATGAACCTGTCTTTTTTTCAAAAAATTCATTTTCATCTGCTGTTTCTTGATTGTGCATCGTGATGGTATGCGTTTGAAAATGATCGCTTAACAATTTCCATAAATTAAAACTTACAGAATAAGGTGCATGCGGAACTAAAGAAGCGCGCACACAATTTTCGTAAAACTGTTGTTGCATGTCTAATCCTTTCACAATTTTATCATGAGCTCTTGTGGGATCTAAATCATACAACTCAATAAAACTATAATATGCAATTCTTTTTTTCCCTTTTTGATCTAACGTATCTAGTGTATTGCAAATATCTCCTACTGCCACAATACCATTTGCCAACATTTCATCTTCTGCTTGAATAATTGCATCTTGTATTTGTTCGGCTTCTACATTTCTTAGTGACACAATTTGTTTTACAAATTCTTGCAAACCTGTTTTAGCTGGGATCATCCCTTTCATGTGTGAAAGTTCCAAATGACAATGGGAATTAATAAAACCTGGGCTTAATATTCCTTCCACCATTTGCACTCCTTCTCCCGCTTCTGCATCTAAAACAACTCCTTCTATCACCCCTTCTAAATCGGTAATCAGTACTTTGTCCGATCCGTCTATTAACTCGGTGCCAGTAAAAATTTGAGGGGCTTTAAATTTTAGATACATATATATAAGAAGTATTAGCTCGTAATTCCTCTAATTTAGACCAGTTTACCCTAAAAAAGGTCTTTTTGCCTTCTTTTCCTAAAAATCTTTTCCTTTTACGCTTCTTAACTCATTGATAGTCAGCACCATTTTAGTATGATGAATTTTATGATACAAAATTATTATTGATAATCAATGATTTATAAAGATGGCCTATAAAAACAATCCTCTATTTGTTGGGAAAAGCCAATTTACCCCTGTACCTTTGCCCTCCCTTAACAAAAGGGATAATTTATGGCTTGCGGGATAGCGCAGCCTCATTTAAAAAATAGAATTATGAGTAAACTACATTTCACCACGAAGCACGCCAACGCGGCTACCATTAAACATGGCTGGTACATTGTTGATGGTACTAATCAAACCGTAGGACGTATTGCTTCAAAAATCGCAGCTGTTCTACGTGGTAAGAACAAAGCTTATTACACTCCGCATGTTGATTGTGGAGATTATGTAATTGTAATTAATGCAGAAAAAGTTGTTTTAACTGGAAATAAATTCCACGATAAGCAATACTTAAACTATTCTGGTTACCCAGGTGGTAAAAAAG
>JAFMJX010000238.1 GCA_017853235.1 Chitinophagaceae bacterium
CAAAGCGAAGACGATATATCAATTAAGAACTTTACTGTCAAGAAAGAAACTCCAAAAGCATTTGTCGTAATGCAATTTAGTTCGCCTTACAATGAACTGTATGAAGATGTTATCAAAAAGGTTTGTAAAGACTTTGATTTAAGTGTTATTAGAGCAGATGAAACATTCGGACCAGGTCAAATTCTTGCCGACATAATCAAACAAATAAATGAAAGCAGGTTGATTATTGCTGAGATTTCACAAGCCAATCCAAATGTTTTTTATGAAGTAGGTTATTCTCACGCGCTTAATAAACCGACTATCCTAATAGCAGAAAAGACAACAAAACTTCCATTTGACGTATCACCATTTAGGACATTGTTCTATGAAAATACAATTGCTGGTAAACAAAAAATTGAAGACGGACTCAGAAAACACATTGGTGCTGCATTATCTGACAGAGACTGGAATGTATGATAAATATTTCCGGAATTACTTCCGCTGGCACAATTTCACTAAATGCTTTTTCATATTGAAGTTTATCGTTTATTACTTTAACTCGCCTATTCAAAACACACCCCGATGAACATTGAATATTTGACCATTGAGCAAAAGGTTTTGGAACAATATTTTCGTATGTTTTGTCTAAATCTGTCTTAATTTATCTAATCTACTGTATCAAAGTGTACCAATTTGTTCGCCCCTTTTTTCTTTCGAAATAATGATTCTAATTTAGTCGCCAATGGGACCAAATACTGCGACACAAATCACCAATGAAATGCTCATGGAACAGTTGATGGAAATGAAATCGATGATCATGAATTTGCAGTCCGAAATGGAAAGCTTGAAGAATCCAGTGGATGATTTCACAACCAAATGGGTAAGTACTTCAGACGTCATGGCGATGCTTCGTGTGAGTCGCAGAACAATCGCCAATTACATCAAAGCGGGCAAGCTCACCCCCACTCCGATTGGAAAGCGAAATTACTTCACCATCACCCAGGTAAAGGGATTGATGTATACGCCTCCAATTCCTAAAACCCGGTCCTTATATGACGAAGTTCAAATCATGATGCAACGCTTAGCCCAAATTGAAGAAGCCGGCGAGGACTGGTAGATCACCATTTAATCAAACAATCCACCATTCAACAACTTTACCCTAAATAGGTATGTTTACTGCCATTTATTTGGGGTGTTATTCTTTATCATTGTCACAGCACAGATCGTTATGTGTTGAACTACCGTTAAATAGTGGTATTTTCAAGTTGGCAAGCAATTATAATAGGACCATGACAATTCACAATGGATAAAAATACATTTTCTGAATTCCTTACAAAAAAGGATACTCTACTTTCTCTTTTCACTATCATTTTTATAGTAATTTATGGTTATGCTACTGTATTTGTATTAAGACGCGCTAGAGAAAAAAGAGCTTCAAGGAAAAACACTTTTATTGAAACTTTTATAAAAGGAGTTTCTGATAACACAATTGAGAATTCTGTGGACTTACTCAATGTTTATTCGGGAATTACGAATCTTAGCACAGAGGATTTAACGAACAAACAAAATTTAAATAAATGGCTAAGGGAAATTTTAGCTAAGCTTGTCAATAAAGATGTTGCTAAGGAATTCACGCCTGAACAGACAATTACAGTTAAACTAAAACTAACCGAATTTATAAAGAGTAACGAAACCGCAAATCCCTTTACTGATTTGCCCGACACCGAAAGAAATATAATAAATGACATAAGCACCTACAATAAGAGCGGTGACAAGGAATCCGTTGATCGAAAAATCAACGAACTAAGCAGTGTAATCATAACTCGTAATGAACAGCAGAAGAAAATTGAAAATTTAAATAAATGGTCGATTCCATTGGCTGTCATTGGGCTAGTTTTGACAGTAATATTTGGAATTCTATCAATTATGTAATGCAGCTGTAAGTAGACCTAAAATTCATACTGGATAAAATTTGGCAAACACCCTGAAATTTCCCCAGTCAAATGAAAAAAAGCAGATAAACATCCTGAATATAATTGATGATTTCAATCGCGAAGCACTTACCATAAATGCTGATTATTCACAATCAGGAAGAACCGTAGCATCAGCGCTTGAGGACCTCAAATACTGGCGCGGACGACCCAACGAAATACGTTGTGATAACGGACCTGAATTCCTATCAAACTACTTCGTGGATTACTGCAAAAATCAAGGCATCAAGATCAAATATATCCAACCCGGCAAACCCACTCAGAACGCCTACATCGAGCGCTTTAATCAAAGTTATCGTGAAGATATCTTGGACGCTTACATGTTTGCATCCTTATACCATATCAGAGAACTATCAGCAGAATGGCAGGATGATTACATTAAATTCCATCCACATCAATCTTTACATAATCTCAGTCCTAACAAATATTTTGAAACTACCACTTAAACCTTAAAAGTCGAATCTATCCCAAACCGAAAAAGGGGACACTTACACAGTGGTCAAATGACCATTATATCTCGAATCAACAATTATGTTGTATTGATCATTTTGTTACCCTTAATCCTCAACTGGCCCGTGTATCTAAAGGTTAGTGACCAACATAAAACGACAAAAGAAATAAATTAAAAACATGACAAGTAACTGGACATCAATTTTTGGAGAATACACCTTAAAAAAAGACGAATTGACTTTCAAAGGAAAAGTTCAAGAGTATGACAAAGGACAAAAAAGTGCAGCAATCGCTAACTTAATATGTGACCAATATTTTGGCGGTGGCAAAATCACAGCAGAGATCTCCTTCAAAAAAGTTAACCATCCGACAGCTTGTGAAATCATAATATATTTTGAACCGCAGACCAAAAACTTTGTATCAGTTGGACTTGGTGGAGCAGGTAGTATGTATTCACTTAGAAGTTTTGCCGGTAACTGGACAAATCATTCACTGACTGGAGAATATAGTAACTTGAAACCGAATAAAGTTTACAAAGTAGAAGTTGAGTATAAAGGTTCGTCAGTGACATTAAAAGTAGATGGAATAACAGTTTTCGTTTCAAACCTTCCATATAGTTTACCAATAAGTCAGACTGGAATTTGGTGTCAAAGCG
>JAFMJX010000239.1 GCA_017853235.1 Chitinophagaceae bacterium
GCATTGTGATGGATGGACGTGATATTGGCACTGTAGTATTCCCTCATGCTGAATTAAAAATATTTGTTACTGCAGACCCGGCCATTCGTGTACAAAGAAGATTTTTAGAATTAAGCGCCACCAATTCTAACATCACACCAGAAGAAATTGCAGAAAATTTACAGCATCGTGATTTCATTGATACAACACGTGAACATAGCCCATTGCGTCAAGCAGATGATGCAAGAGTGTTGGATAATTCTATGATGACTCGAGAAGAACAATTAAATTTAGCGATCTCTTGGGTAAAGGAAATTCAGGGATAAAAAAGAGTAGAGGATCCAGTTTTAACTCAAGCCCTGTAAAATGATGTTTTCTAAAGCAGCTTCCACTTGGTAAAATTGAGCAATTTTTCTTATAGATGCTTCTACAACTGTATCGGGGCAACTTGCACCACTTGTCATTAAGATGGTTGTTTCTTTATTAAGCGGCAGGTAGGCGTCCACTACTATTTCTTCCTTATTTCTCCAATTCGTTTGTTGAATTTGATGGGCACTTAATAGTTTTTCCTCACTATCAATAAAATAAGTGGTCAATTTGTTTTCGCATAATTCAACTAAGTGCGAGCTATTGCTGCTGTTTTTCCCACCCATTACAATGGCTAAATCTGCAGGTGTATCAAGTAAACCTATCACTGCAGATTGATTGTCATTGGTAGCATAACATAAAGTATCTCTTGTATCTGCAAAATGTTCTTGAATATTTTCCAATCCATAAAGTTCCATCATAGCATTTCTTAAAGTATCCGAAATTGCTTGTGTATCCGTTGCTAATTGAGTAGTTTGATTGATCACCCCAATTTTTTTTAAGTCTTTGCTAGGATCAAAACCTTGGCTGCATTTATTCCCAAAATATTTTTCAAATTCTGTAATAGGTAAAGCCCCTGTCATAATTTGAATAAGTGTTTTGGTTTCTTCCATATCATTCACAATCACGGATGGGGTGTTTGCAGATGCATGTGAAAAAGTAGCTCTGGTTTCCTCGTGTTTAGGTTTGCCATGTATAATAATGGAATATCCTTTTTGAGCAATTTGTTCTCCTCTATTCCAAACTTTTTCTACAAAGGGGCATGTAGTATTGTATTTTTCTATTTGGATACCAATTGATTTTATTTTTTGTTCCATTTCGAGGGTGGTACCAAAAGCGGGAATGATAACAATATCATCCTTTGTTAAACGATTTAAAGGGATTAGTTCATTTCCCAAAGTATCATGTAAAAATTGAACACCTTTTTGTAATAAATCTGCATTTACTTGAGGATTGTGTATCATCTCACTCAATAAAAAAATATTTTTACCTTTATTTTCTTCAATTGTTTTATAGGCAATCTCAATGGCGTTTTCTACCCCATAACAAAATCCAAAATGTCTTGCTAAATAGATCTTTAGATTTCCTAAATCAAGTAAAGTGGGAGTGAAGTCTTTTTTAAGTTTATCTGCTTCCTTGCGTTGACGCTTTATAGCGCTAATTAAGGAACTACGATAACCTATGGGGACTTCAAATTGCTTCATCTTTATTGCTTTTATAGTATAACAAAGGCAAAAGTACATTGTTCGTGTGTTTTTACCCTATTTTTTGCCTAAAGTATCTTAAAAAAGGGGCCAACTCCTTGTACCCACTTATCTTTGCGCCATGAATTATGTTTCGGTTGAAAATTTGACAAAAAGTTATGGTATTCAGCCTTTGTTTAAAGGCATATCTTTTAATATCAATGAAGGGGATCGTATTGCTTTAATTGCTCGTAATGGAGTGGGGAAATCTACTTTGTTGCGTATTTTGTCAGGCAAGGAAGTGCCTGATTCGGGAGTGGCTAAAATTCATAAAGATGTTCATTTAGTATTATTTGAACAAGAGCCTCTTTTTGTAGAATCAGCAAGCATCATTCAAAATATTTTCAATCAAGAGCATCCTATTATGAAGGCTATTAGCCAATATGAAATGGCAATGGAAACCGAGGATGAAAATTTGATCACTGATGCCATTATGGAAATGGAGGAGCGCAATGCTTGGGATTTTGAATCAAAAGTCAAAACCATTTTAACACAATTAAATATTCATCATTTAGAACAACCAGTGTCTAAATTAAGTGGTGGACAGCGTAAACGAGTTTCCTTAGCTAAAACATTAATTCAAATTGGTTTTGAACCTAAACATGTTTTGTTGCTCATGGATGAGCCCACCAATCATTTGGATTTGAATATGATTGAATGGTTGGAAAATTATTTAATGCAAGAAAAAGTGACCTTATTATTGGTCTCCCATGATAGATATTTTTTGGAATCGGTGACAGATGAGATATGGGAATTAGAACGTGAAAATTTGTACAGTTACAAAGGAGATTATGAAAATTATTTAGAAAAAAAAGCGGCACGCATTGAATCTGAATTAGCCAGCATTGATAAAGCTAAAAACACTTTTCGTAAGGAACTGGAGTGGATGAGAAAGCAACCCAAAGCAAGAACTACCAAAAGCAAAAGCAGACAGGATAATTTTTATGAAGTTGAAGCTAAAGCAAAACAAAAAATTGAAGAAGCTAATTTACAATTAAGCATGAAGATGACCCGATTAGGGGGCAAAATCATTGAAGCAAAAAAAGTGTATAAATCATATGCGGATAATGTTATTTTAAAAGGCTTTGATTATACTTTTAGTAAAGGAGAGCGTATTGGTATTGTCGGGAAAAATGGGGTAGGTAAATCAACCTTTTTACAAATTTTACAAGGCATTACTTTACCTGATAGCGGTAAGATAAATGTTGGAGAAACAATAGTGTTTGGTCATTTTTCTCAAGAAGGACTCACCTATAAAAAAGACATGAGGGTCATTGAGTTTCTTAAAACCTTTGCCGAAAACTTTCCTTTAGCGAGTGGCGGGTCCTTAAGTGCTGCACAATTTTTGGAATTGTTTTTGTTTACACCCGATAAACAATACACTTATTTAAGTGCATTAAGTGGAGGAGAAAAAAAGAGGCTTCAATTATTAACCATACTTTTCAAAAACCCCAATTTTTT
>JAFMJX010000240.1 GCA_017853235.1 Chitinophagaceae bacterium
TAAGCATGGATATCGAAAATTACCTGGGAAAGCCCCCATGTTAGAAGCATTAGCTTCTGCAACAATTTTATCTACAAGTTGGAATCGCCAAACACCTTTTATAAATCCAATGTGTGGTTCAGGTACTTTAGCCATTGAAGCTGCTTTAATTGCCACCAAAAGAGTACCTGGATTATTAAGAAATAATTATGCTTTTATGCATTTGTTAGGATATAAGGATGAAATGTATTTTAAAGAAAGACTTCAATTAGATGAATTCATACAGGAGATCCCAAATTTAAAAATTATTGCATCAGACCTGAGTTCAAAAGCAATTGAAATTGCAAAAATAAATGCACAGGTAGCTGGAGTAGACCATCTTATTGATTTCCAAGTGTGTGATTTTGAAAAAACCAACTTGCCTTCCTCCATGGAAGGAGCCGTTATAATGTTTAATCCAGAATATGGCGAAAGACTAGGAGATGAAATTGAATTAGAGCAAACATATGCTCGTATGGGAGATTATTTAAAACAACAATGTCAAGGTGCTATAGGATATATTTTCACTGGTAATTTAGAACTTGCAAAAAAAATTAGATTAAAACCTAGCAGAAGGATAGAATTTTACAATGCAACAATTGATTGTCGATTATTGGAATATCAAATGTATTCAGGCTCAAAGCGTTCCGAAAAACCTTAGCGCAATAAAAATATTTATTGATTGATACTGCGAACAGGTCGGGTTTGATTTTTATTAATTTTAGGGAAAGAGTTTTGCTCTCCTGTATCAAAGTTTTGACACCAAGCCACATCAAAACTATATCCTTCGTCATCTGACCAGTAGTTGTCTTTTACAAAGACGCCCATCTTATTTTTATTAAAATAAATTAAGTTTAATTCTTCTTTTGTGGGTAATCTCCAGCCTTTTCCAACTTCCATGCATGCCTTACGTGCATCTAGCCAATTCATGGTTCCTAAATCCTTATCACCCACTTCAAACTGACCTTGACTTGATTTGTAAATTTTACTATGAGATGGTTTTGGAAAAGCCGTAGTTAAGTTGTTCGCATCTGTTTTATTTATTATGAATAAACAAACAGTAAAAATAAAAAAGCAATATTTTTTCATAGTGTTTTTTTTATGTTATCTCTAATTTACAAAAAATTATTTGTCTCATCATCTAATACAAAAGAAATTTATTTATTTCATTTGGCCATGAAGTAATTTTAAGCCATTTGGTAATTTGTTGCAACCATGATTGCAAGGGTAAATCAAAAATGGTTTCTGCATTAGGGATACCTAAAAGCAATGACAAATGATTTTCCCCAGATGGATTAGCTTGTGTGGGGTATGGCATCCATTTGAAATCCTGTGGATGTAAATCCTTTAATAATTTTAAAAGCAATAATCCATTCATGACGGCAGTATAAGAATTGGGGTCAATTATTTTAATTCTAAATCCTTTAGTGGCTTTGTTCTCTAATGCATTAGGTAATTTCAAAGCAATGGATTCCATTTTCATTTCTGAACGCAATAAATTTTGCCAAATTAATTCAATGGCAGGTAAATTAAGCCAATCTGCCCCCAACCATTCAAAGGAATATTTTGTACCTCTTCCTACAGAAATATTAGTAGCTTCAAAAAAACATAAACCTGGATATAATATACAAGCTTCTATATTTTGTAATGCTGGGGAAGGTTTTATCCAAGGTAAATTCCATTGATAAAATAAATGTTCTCTTTTCCATCCTTTACATGGGATAATATGCAAATTAGCATTCCAATGTTGTGTTTTGTTAAAATATAAAGCAAGCTCTCCTAAAGTGCATTGATGTTTAATAGGAATATTAAATCTTCCAATAAAACTTGCTACTTGTTCATTTAATAAAGGCCCTTCTGCTTGTGTCATGGATCCTCCTAAAGGGTTAGGCCTATCTAAAATATATACTGGTTTTTGATATTCGGAAGCAGCTTCTATCCAATAGGACATGGACCATAAGTAAGTATAAAAACGAGTACCAGCATCTGGAATGTCAAATAGCATGATGTCAATATTGGAAAGATCTTCCTTGCTAGGTTTAAATTTTGTTCCATATAAACTTATTACTTTCAATCCAGTCAAGGCATCTATACCATCTTCCATTTTTGCGCCATCTGTTCCATCTGCATCTAAACCATGTTCTGGTGAAAATAATGTAACAATTTGAAATCCATTTTCTATAAGTGCTTTTCGGGAATATTTTCCTGAAGTAGAAGTGGCAGCATGATTGGTTAATAAACCAATGGATTTATTTTTCCATTCCGGGGACTGTTGTATTAAAATATCTATGCCAAATTGCAAGGGCATTATTGGAAATTTTTATAGTCAAATGAAATGTCCTTTTTGAGGGTTTCAATAACATTGAAAATAATAGGACATCTGTCATAATGCATAAATGTGGTAAAAAGCCTTTTGTTAAAGTCAGGCACATGAAATGCTGGAAATTCTTTGCAGCCAGCAAAACGATGGCTGTATACACTGCAACTATTTTCTACTAAAAAGTGGCAAGGAATCGCATTAATCACCATTCGACCTGATTCCCCCTTAGAAACATATTTGGCATCAAATTCCGCTCGATTTTGGCCTAAATGTGCCGACAAATGGTTTGCTTCCGCTTCATCAATATTGACCATTAAACTTTTACAGCAATTGCCACAGTCAGTACAATTTATTAGGGGTGTTATTTGATCAGATAGGTTCAAAACGGCTGAATCAAGACTTAAACTATCTAATTCTCGTAGATGTTCCTGAAAAGCAAGGTTTTCTGCTTCTAATTCTTTGGCCCTAGATTGAATGTATTCTAGGTCAACAATGGGATATGTAGGCTGATTTTTGATGCCTCAAATATAGCTCAATAATCTTTTATCCACATAAAAGGGGTAATTGGGTAAAAGTAAAATTGGGCTAACCACCGTGCTAACTAGATTTGCAGATAGACGAGGGCATTTTATGCCCATAAAGCATTGATAATTATGGCAGAAACTAAAATCCCAGTAGAATATAATGAGGATTCCATCCGGTC
>JAFMJX010000241.1 GCA_017853235.1 Chitinophagaceae bacterium
TTCTCTTTACATGATGAGTATTGGTACCTTAATTGCGATTTTAATTGGTGTTTGGATAGCTCACAAAGCCATGAATTACAGATCTATTGGTTTAGCAATTTTACTTATAGTGCCACTTACAAGTATTGCTCAATTTCCAAATCGAGAAGTATTTTCTGGAACAATTTTTGCATTATTATCACAATTACCTTTACGTATATTACCTGGAATGGTTCTTGGTTTATTTCTGTTAAGAGTAATATCAAAAAACCAAAATAAAATGTCGCTTAGTAAGGTAATTTTAAGTTTCTTCTCCGGATTAACAATTTGGATTAATCAAGACTTTGCTTTGCTTGCTGGCTTAATTACTACGTTTTTTATTATTTTTTATATGAATAAATTTTTTAATACAATTCTTATTCTTATTAGCTTCGCTTTAGGAATTTTGAGTTACCCAATAGCTTTATATTTTAAGGGAATTGACATAAAATATAACTATATCGGATTTTTTGCCACTCAATATACTTCTTCTGCATCCATGTCCGAACCAATAATTACCCCGGGTCCGGTTTTAATAATTTTACCTTGGATCTTGAGTTTAGTGATAATTAGTTTATATATCTTAATAGGAGATCGATACTTCAAAAAATTTATAAGTAAGGAAGATAAGTTAGCTATTTTAACCACTTCGTTTTTTTCAATTTGGTCTTTAATTGGGTTCGCATACTATTTAAACAGATCTTATGCATCTGGGCAAATGCAAATACTTTTTCTACCCCTATCTGTTGCTTCAGCGTCTTTGTTTGGGTATCTATTCAAAGAGCATTTGAATGTACCTTGGACACTAAAGTCGTTTTTGAGCCATTCAAACTGGAGTAGATTAAACATACGTAAATCTGTTTATTATTTGCTGCCGGCAATTTTTATGTCAGTTCCACTCTCATCAGTTATTGCTTTTCCAAACCCAAGTATTGAGGCTAAAAGGTTATCGAGCTCGACACCAAATCACACTTGGCCAAAACCAAATTTAATAGACTCCATGCGTGATGCCAGATTTGGCTTGAACCTAGCGAAATCAAAAGATTTAAGTATTGCATTTTTTGGTGCTTCTGGAAACTATTTGAAATTAACTACTGGCATAAGTTCTGTAAACATTTTTAATAGTCCATGGGATATGCCAATGAGTGACGATTCAGTTACTGTAGGTTGTCAGCGAATTTTTTCGCTCTCACCAGACTTAATTGTTTTAGGGGAAGAAGGACCATCTTTATTTAGATTTGCTAACGATACATTATGTAATCAATACATAATTCAGAATATAGTCGGAATCCAAGAAAATCGGATAGCAGTAAGGGTTAACTGATGCAAAATAATCAATCAATTGAGGTTAGTAAAAACTTTGTACTCAATTTGCTTTTGAAAATACTTGTGTATTCTTCAATTACTATTTTTTTTATTCAGTTCTTTAGAAATGAAAATAAATCAGAGAAAATAGACCAAGCTATTTTTTTATTGTGTACAAGTTTAATAATTTTTGTTTTGCTGCAACACACAAAGAAGCAATCTAGAATTAAGCACACGAAATTATCCATACTTGGTGTATTAATAATTGTAATCGGCGTTTACGGAATCGAGAGTCATTCTTCAATAAATGGAGTTGACTTGGATAAGATTCTTTGGCTTGGATTTGGACCATATATTTTGGTCTTAACATTATTTTTAATTCCCTTTATATTTACGATTTATTCTTGGGTGGGTTTAAACAAAAAAATTAAAATGATTTTAAATTTTTTAGCAATCTTAGTTTTGATTTTTGTCATTCCGGCACTTTGGCAAGGCGGAAATTCAATTATTGATAACTACCATTCTGAATATTTAATCAATGAAAATTTAGCCGTATCGGCTGGCTATTTACCCTATGTAGACTTTATACCGCAATACGGAACTCTCTACTCCTGGTTGCTAGTACCTTTTAAAAACTATTTTGATGCGGATGGACTCGTCACAGTTTCTCTTTACATGATGAGTATTGGTACCTTAATTGCGATTTTAATTGGTGTTTGGTTGGTTTATACAGCAATGAATAAAAGATCTTTAGCCCTAGCGATCTTATTGATTATTCCAATCACAAGCATAGCACAATTTCCTGGACGAAGTTCCTACTCTGGTACTATCTACACTCTGCTATCAGCAATTCCAACAAGGATAATGCCTGGGTTATTTGTAGGGTTAATTCTGATAAGAGCATTAATAAATCCAAGCAAAACACAAAATAGAATCGTGTACCTCTGGATTGTGCCAATAATGCTAGGGCTAAATTTATGGAGCTCGCAAGATTTTTCAATTGCATTATTGATATCGGTTTCCATTATTGTATTTTTTTCAAAAAGAATTAAAATGTCAGATATTGGTACTTTTTTATTCAGTTTTTTAGTCGGATTTTTCCTCTATCCAATGATACTAAAATTATTTGATAAAGAAATTCAATGGAGCTGGTATGGAATATTTTTACGCAACTTTGGCAAAGCATCAAACTCTGTTGGTGCAGAACCGTTTACCACTCCCGGACCTCTATTTGTAGTTCTTCCATGGATTCTCAGTTTGGTTTGTGCAAGTTTCTATTTACTAATTAAGAATAAATATTCGATTGAGAATCTAAATGCGATAGAACGCAGGGCAGTTTTAACTTGTGCATTTTTTTCACTATGGTCACTATTCGGTTTCGCATACTACTTAAATAGATCTTATGCATCCGGTCAAATGCAAATCTTATTTTTACCGCTGTCAATCGCGTCTGCTTCTTTATTTGGCTACTTATTTAACAGTAGTGAAAATGTTTGGCAAGGAAAAAGTTTATTTAATAAAATTACTTGGAGTAAGTCCAATTTCAACCGAACTGTTGGGTATGTTTTAGTATCAATTCTAATGGCTCTTCCATTATCAAGCTTGATTGCATTTCCAAATCCAGGAATTGAACTAAAAAGATTATTAAAACCATCTCCAGAAAATGTCTTTCCTAAGCCCAGCAATAAAATTGC
>JAFMJX010000242.1 GCA_017853235.1 Chitinophagaceae bacterium
GACCTCAGGGTTATGAATCCTGTGCTCTAACCAACTGAGCTACCTCGCCTTAGGTTAGTTCTACCCTTTTTAAGGGGTGGCAAATTTAGTTAAAATTTTTGAGAATTATGGCTTCACTTTAAGGGTAAATACCGAAGTTCCTTCTAAAAAACCTTCAAAATGATCTCCTTTTGCAGTAGGCCCCACACCTACTGGGGTGCCTGTATATATCATGTCGCCTGGGTGAATACTAAAATACTCGGTAATACTTTCCAATATAACTGGCATCGTAAATATCATTAATGAAGAATCTCCCTTTTGAACAGCTTGACCATTTTTATGCAATTCAAAGTGTATAGGTGCTTGTAGCATTTTTTCAGTCAAAAGTTGCCAGGTACCTAATACCGCTGATCCGTCAAAGGCTTTTGCTTTTTCCCATGGCAAGCCTTTTTGTTTTAATCCATTTTGCACATCTCTAGCTGTAAAATCAATACCTACAGTAATAGCGTCACAATAGGATAATACATCAGCTGCTTTTATATTTTTTCCAAACTTACTAACTCTTAATACCAACTCTCCTTCAAAATGTAAATCCTGTGTAAAAGCTGGAATTTCAAATTCAGAACCCTGAGGTAACAAAGCACCTGTAGGTTTCATAAATATCACTGGCGAAGTAGGCACTTCATTTCCTAATTCTTTAGCATGTTCCACATAATTTCTTCCAATACAAAAAATACTCATGATGTTATTTTTTTTAATTATTTAATTTCCATTGCATTGGCTATTGTCATGGTGCGCGATAATCCAATACTTGCAAAGGACTCTATAACTTCTACACATTTTTCAATTTTCAAATCGATTATTTTTCTTTCCTCCAATTTCCACTTCCCTAAAACAAATTCAACTTGTTGGCCTTTTTTAAAATCGTTTCCAATTCCAAATCTTAATTTTGGATAAGCATCTGTTCCCAATGTAAGTTGTATGTCCTTTAATCCATTGTGACCTGCATCGGAACCCGAAGCACGTAAACGTATCTTTGAAATTGGCAATGCTAAATCATCCACTATTGTAAGTGTATTTTCAATTTCCACTTTTTCCTTATCCATCCAATATTTAAATGCTTTTCCACTTAAATTCATAAATGTTGTTGGTTTAACACAACAAAACACTTTTCCCTTCCATTTAACTTCTGCCACTTCTGCCAATCTATCTATCTTAAAAAAACCACCATTTTTTAATACAAAGGCATCTAATACATCAAACCCAATATTGTGTCGAGTATGTGCGTATTCGGGACCGATATTTCCCAACCCTATGATTAAAAATTTTTGCATATTCTTTTTCCCCTTTTTCGATATCAAAAGTAAGATTATTTAAGGCTTCTCATTCAAAAAAAATCCCTCCTCGATGCTTCGAGAAGGGATGATATTATTCTTATTGGATAAGATTTTATTTTTTCGCAGCTGGAGCAGCAGCTGGAGCAGCAGCACCTGGTGTTGCAGCAGCAGATTCCTCTTGTTTTAACTGACGAGTTAATACAACAGAAGCTACTGGAATACGTGGAGGGTTCATGATTTCCATGTTAGGTGCTTTCACATCCTGAACACGAATGTTACCATTCAAATCAAGATTTGTAATATCACATTCAATAAACTCTCTTAAATCTTTTGGTAAAGCTTTTACTTTTAAAGATTTCATCTTTACGATTAACTTACCACCAGCTTTAACACCTACTGATGTTCCAACCATTTTTAATGGTAAAGTAGCAACTACTTTTTTATTGTCTACTAATTCTAATAAATCCACGTGAAGTAATGCATCAGATACTTTGTCAAATTGTAAATCCTTCAAAATACATTTGTACTTTTTTCCATCAACGTTCACATCAGCTAATTGGAATTCACTTGTGTACACTAAAGACTTAAAAGCCTTTGCAGGAGCGTAAAAATTTACCTCCTCAGCACCCCCGTAAATTACACCCAGCACGTTTTCCTGAGAGCGAAGCTGGCGGGCGGCTTTTTTGCCATTTTCGGTCCTCAAGTGGCCTTCGATTGTAATTGTTTTCATTTTAAATTATTTTCTTTGTTAAGAATGTGGTCTGTTTTCACTTTCCACTTCCCCTATTCGTTCTCAATAAGGGACGGCAAAGGTAATAAATAGAAAGGAGAAACCAAAGTCTCTCCTTATTATTTCAAAAATTTGCGTAAGTTATTGATTATTAGCTTCTTGCCTTTAATTGTGAGTGTACAAATAAACTTGTAATACTCTTATTTTCATAGGCATTTCGGATCGCTATTGCAAACAAATCGGCAACAGTGACCACTTTGATTTTATCAGATGGCTTTTTTAAAGGGATGGTATCACATACAACCAGCTCTTCTAACACGCTATTTTCTATATTATCGTATGCCTTACCGCTTAATACTGGATGTGTAATCATAGCCCTTACTGTTCTCGCTCCCTTTTCCTTTAATAAAGCAGCTGCTTTTACTAAAGTGCCACCCGTATCGCAAATATCATCTACAATTACAATATCTTTTCCTGTTACATCTCCAATCACCACCATACTAGCAATTTCATTGGCACGTTTACGATGCTTGTCACAAATCACCATTTCGGCATTAAAATAATTAGCCACTTCACGCACTCTGTTAGTACTACCTACATCTGGAGCTGCAAAAGTTAAGTGCTCTAATTTTAACTGCTCTATATATGGAATGAATATGGCTGAACTGTCTAGATGATCTACTGGCACATCAAAAAATCCTTGTATTTGAGCAGCATGTAAATCCATGGTGATCACTCTATCGGCACCTGCTGCTTCTAATAAAGTTGCTATTAATTTAGCTCCTATTGCTACTCTTGGTTTATCCTTACGATCCTGACGGGCAAACCCATAATATGGAACAACTGCAATAATTTTATAGGCACTAGCACGTTTTGCAGCATCTATCATCATCAACAATTCCATTAAATTTTCAGTGGGGGCATAAGTACTTTGTACTAAAAAAACATAATCGCCACGG
>JAFMJX010000243.1 GCA_017853235.1 Chitinophagaceae bacterium
GGCACTACTTACAAAACCACGTTCAGGATTTAAGATCATTGGGTTTTCACTTCCAGGAATGATGCCTTGCCATTCATAGGTACTATCTTGTCCTGGCATAATAAAATCACCTTGGTGTTCCCATCTTGCTACAAAATCGCCTTGTTGTTTGATTGCAATATTCCCCGTTTTAGTAGCCACCACAAAATTTTGTCCTGGACATTTCCACAAGGATATCGCATGTAAATAATCGTTTACATTTTTTGATCTATTTAATTGATAAAATGTTTCCACTCCTGTTGATGCATTATGGGCCGTCCATTTTACTGCTAAATTTTTTCCATTGGATTGTTGATTTTGATAAAAAGCATCAAACATCACAGGTCCCCAATGACTCATTGAAATATTTTCAATTACATCTGCACTGTCTTTTACTTTAATGACTTCGGTACGCTTCGTCACATTTTTCCAAGCTCCTTGATACCAGTATTCATTTTGTGTACTGTCTTTAAATTTCACTTCATAATAATCCAGCACATCTCTTCCTGCATTTGTTACTCCCCAAGCCAAACTATCATTAAAGCCTATTATAACTGCAGGTGAACCTGGAAAACTTGCTCCATAAGTACTATGTGTAGGAGTCGTTATTTGAACCTCATACCAAAGTGAAGGAAGATTAAGCCCTAAATGTGGATCACTACATAAAATTGGACGACCTGATTTTGTTTTACTGCCACTTACTGCCCAATTATTACTTCCATTATTTTTATTGGGCTCTTCGGGGCTTTCTTCATACTTAGATATTTTTTTTGGAGCAGGCATTTTTAAATAATTCGTATCTGCTGAACCTGGCTTAATAGGTATGATAGAAGCTTTTGCATATTCCGTGCCTTTGGGAATAATGGGATCTAATGAATCCTGTTGATTGGTATATAATTTTTGAAATAAATCAAAACCCAAATAATCTCTCGTATTCGTTAATTGCAAATCAGCGGCGGCTGCTCTTCCTGTTAAGTCATAAGACATGAACATCAAAAACAAATAAGTTTTTTTGGGCGTCCATAATTCAGGAGCATAATTCATTAATTTGTATTCAAAAGGTTGATCCTCTGGTTGCAATTGTTTTATATAAGCATTTACTCCTGCTGTATAAGCATCCACTGTAGCTTTCATTACAGGATTATGCTCATTAATATATGCTTCAGTTTGTTCAGCCCCATAAACCATACCCAATCTTCTAAAAAAACGATCAATGGATAATTTATCTGCCCCCGCTATTTCACTTAAGCGACCAGAAGCAACTCTGGTTTGAAAATCCATTTGCCATAATCTAAATTTTGCATGTAAATATCCTTGCACGTAATAGGCATCTAAATCATTTTCTGCATAAATATGTGGCACCAAACGATCATCTATCACTACCTCCACATCTCCTTTCATATCTTGAGCAAGAATGGATGCATCAAAATTAGTATTAATACTTTCTGCATTTTTCCAAAAACCATGTTGAGGAGATAAAAAATATCCCAGCTTAGGAGATTTGGTGGCGCCTAATTTAAGTTGGGTATTTAAAGTCACTACTAAACCAGTTGTGACAATAGCAGAAGCTAAAAATGGCAGTAATCGCATACTTGTAATTTAGACAACTAAAATACACTTTATTTTGCAACCAACTGCTCCTTAAAATAGGCCAAATGAGCTCCTAATGTTAAATATGGATAAGTCAATAATAACGCCTCCGTCTTATTAATACATTGCACCAAAAACTGTTGGTGATTTGGAGCACCCACAAAGTGAGGTTTATGTTGTCTAGCTATTTCAATTTCTGCCACTTGCTTCATGACTAATTGCGTTTCTTCTGTCTTATATGTTTCTACCCATTTTTCCCATACATAATTTGATGCAGCATGATTGGGATGGACTAAATCCTCTGCATAAAATCGGTAATCTCTTAAATCATCTATTACATACTCATAAGCAGGGAAATAGGCGACCTTATGCATAGATGCAACTACTTCATGAACTGCATATATCAAAACCGCTTTGCTTTTATTATTCTCCACTAGCCCCTCTCTTAAATGACGAACGGGACTGATGGTAAAAATAATATTCAACGAAGGATTAAAAGTTTGAAGTTGTATTATTAAATCCTGCAAAGCTTTTTTAAGAACCTCAGGCTGCATTAAATTTTTATAAAACCATTGTGTAGGCGCTTTATGGTTATTCGCAACCACCTGTCCTTTGCCTAAAGGGGCTTCTTCGTTAACTTGATATAACCATGCAGATCCCAATGTTATAACAATATGTTGTGCATTTTTTAAAAAAACATGTGCTTGCTGAATTGAATCATTTATTTTTTGCAATGATTCCTGAGGTGTAATAGCAGAAAAACGACTATGATGATTCCAGCTATGCCAAAGGTCTTGATACAAGAATAAATCTTGCTCAGTATATTTGGTTGCAAATATATAATCTTGAATAGACTGTATGACACTCATGGGATTGAATAGGATGCCATGCGGATTTTCTAGTATGCTAAATTGATGCGACTTTAATTTGGCTCCTATGTTTTCGGAAAAGCAAGAACCTATTAATAAAATGGAATCTTGATAACCTATCTTTTGAACTGAAGGCTTCGCTGCTAAACTTAATTTCAATTTGAGTGAACTCATAAGATTCATTAGGATGAGGGAAACAAACGTTGTTTCATGGCTTCATATAAAATGATTCCAGCAGCTACTGAAACATTAAACGAGTCAAAATTGGTCGCCATTGGAATCTTAAAAAAATAATCTGCAGATTTAGCTAAATAAGGTTGTACACCACGTCCCTCATCTCCCATAATAATACAAGAAGGTATTTTTAAATCTAATTCGTGTACATTTTTATCCGCGCGCATTTCACTCGTGAATACCTGAATTCCATTAAGGTGTAAAGTATCCACTGCTTTTAATAAACTAGCGACTCGTACAATTTGAATATGCTCTAAAGCACCCGCACTACTTTTGAAAGCTTCTTCATTTAAA
>JAFMJX010000244.1 GCA_017853235.1 Chitinophagaceae bacterium
TAAGAAGAAAGCTGCTAAGAAAGCTGCTCCTAAGAAGAAAGCTGCTAAAAAGAAATAATTATCGCAAGATAATTAAATCGTCTTTTTTGCTTTCAGCAGAAATAGATTTTAAGGTCCTCTCCGTTTACGGAGAGGATTTTTTTTTGTACTATCTTTAATGCATTGATATCCTATGCACAATTACGAAATCGCAGAATACTTTTCATTACTAAGTAAACTAATGGAAATACATGGAGAAAATCCATTTAAAATAAAGTCATATTCCAATGCCGCATTTACATTAGATAAATTAAATGATCCTGTCATTGAAATGTCCCCTTCTCAATTATATGCAGTTCGAGGAATTGGAGAAGCTATAGGAAAAAAGATATTTGAAATAATTGAAAATCAACAACTTAGCTTACTTAACGAATACATCGAAAAAACACCACCAGGTATATTAGAACTATTAAAAATAAAAGGACTTGGCCCCAAAAAAATGGTTACCATTTGGAAGGAATTGGAAATTGAAACCGTAGGTGAATTATTATATGCTTGTGAAGAAAACAGATTAATTCATTACAAAGGTTTTGGTGAAAAGACACAACAAAATATTTACGAAGCACTTTTATTTTATGTACAACATCAAGGAAATTATTTATATCAACAAGTGGAACCTCTTGTAAAAAATATTGAAAATTCGTTTGTAAATAATTTTCCAAACGAAAAAATTATTGTTTCAGGAAGTTATAAAAGACAATTAGAAATAATAGAAAATTTAGAAATTGTCACTACCCTTTTGGAAAATAAATTAACGGAATGGTTGTCTTCAAAAAATTTTAACATCACAAAAAAAGAAAAATTTATAAGTGCAATAGGTGAAGATCATTTTGAATTAAGGTGGTATTGTACCACCCAAAATGATTTTTATTGGACCGATTTCACATTATCATCGTCCCCTGAATTTTTAGAAAAATGGGTCTCCGACCCCTCATTTTCGAAAAAAATGGACTTTTTTTCAGAAAATTCCATTTTTGAGAAAAAAAACATTTCCTTCATTCCGGCCCCTTATAGGGAGCACCCCTTGGTCATTCAAAAAGCGGCAGATAATAAACTACCCAATCTGATTCAAATCCAAGATATTAAAGGTATCATTCATTCACATAGTACTTGGAGCGATGGTGTTCATACTATTGAGCAAATGGCGCTGGCTGCAATTGAAAAAGGATATGAATATTTGGTCATTAGCGACCATTCCAAGTCGGCATTTTATGCCAATGGATTACAAATAGATCGAATCAAAGCACAACATCGTGAAATAGAAGCCTTAAATAAAAAGCTTGCCCCCTTTGTTATATTTAAAAGTATTGAGTCGGATATTTTAAATGACGGGAGCCTAGATTATCCTGATGAAATATTAGAAAGCTTTGATCTTATCATTGCTTCAATACATTCTAATTTAAAAATGACCGAGGATAAAGCCATGATGCGTTTGTTAAACGCAATTAATAATCCTTATACTAGTATTCTAGGACACCTTACTGGCAGACTATTATTAAGTAGAAAAGGATATCCTGTGAATCATGAAGAAATAATTGCAGCTTGTGCACAAAACAATGTCGTTATCGAACTCAATGCACATCCCAGAAGATTAGATATGGATTGGCGTTGGATACCCCAAGCACTTGAAAATGATGTGCTCATTTCGATTAATCCAGATGCACACGCAGTTGAAGGTTTTCAAGATTGTAAATACGGCGTAATGGTAGCTCAAAAAGCGGGATTGACTGCTGCCCAAAATTTAAGCAGTTTTGATTTATCTGAAATGATGGAATTTATAAGTTACCAACAAGCTAAAAGAGGCTAAAGCTATAAGTGGCTAAAAAATGATTCACTTAATGATAGAAATATCATTATTCAATGCCCTTTTTTTATTTCATGCTATGCCTATTAGGATTTATAATACACGAAAAAATCCCCTGGCATTAACTCAAAAGATACTTCCCTATGAAAGGGATATGAAAAATGAGAGAATAAATTGGTAAATGTCCCTTCTAGAAGCTCATGAGAAAGATTGATTTTATGATGATCGTTGGAAACATTCAAAACCACTAATATTGTTTCCTCCATTTCGAATCTTAAATATGCAAGCACTCCATTGGTAGAAGTAGGCAAAATAAATGTCCCCCCCTGCGTAAGTGCTTTACTTTTTTTTCTAAAATGAGTCAACGTAGTATAAAAATCTTGTAAAGCTGGAATCTGATCCCAATGCAATGCATCCTTTTCAAAAAATGCTAACCTTTTATGATTGGGTAATTCCTGGCCACTATAAATTAAAGGCATCCCTTTCCAAGTAAAAGAAAAAACACTCCAAGGCTTTGCAGCCAATTGATATTTTTCATATTCTGTGCCATTCCAACTATTTTCATCGTGGTTACTTGTATACCATAATTTAAGTGCTCCATATGGATATTGCTCATAATCGTGTAGTACTTGATAGATATCATGTACTTGAGATTCCCCTCTAGCTAATTTTTCCGATACATGCATCCAATTCCATGCATAACTAGCATCAAACACCAAATGATATTCGGGCACATCACATTCCGCCAACCAAAATAAAGGCTGAATGGTTTCACAAGCCGTTCTTGCTTCTCTCCAAAAATCTAGTGGCACTAAATGTGCCATATCGCAACGAAATCCATCAATTTTAAAATCTCTCACCCAATATTGCATAGAAGCGATCAAAGCTTTACGCATCGCTTCATTTTGATAATTCAAATCAACCACATCGTCCCATCCATTTCTTTCAGTGAAATTTCCAAGATCGTCTCTACTAAACCAATCAGGATGTAAATCCATCCATTCATGTTTGGCACCTGTATGATTTGCCACCCAATCCATCATCACTTTCATCCCAAGACCATGTGCTGCTTTCACTAAATTTGAAAAATCATTTTCATTTCCCATTTCTGGGTTGATTTTGGTATAACTACTACAAGCATAATAACTACCTAAAT
>JAFMJX010000245.1 GCA_017853235.1 Chitinophagaceae bacterium
GAACCTACCCCTTTTGTAAGTTGTATACTTTCAATCCAAGGGCCAGCAATTGAGTTTAATCCTAAAGGCGTTGCAATGCCTCTTGGACCTGGTAAATTTTCAATTGTGAGTTGTGTATAATTTCCACTTAAACCTAATAGTTGAATTTGCTTAGAACCTGTCACAGCATCATTATAAGATACATCCACCGAAGGATTGGTTTCAAAACTTTCACTCAAATTACAACAGGCAGCTTTTAATAATTCTGTTCCAGTCATAACCTGTGTGCGTATAGCACTTGACATGGGAATAAAACTTCCTAATGGACGACTGTACACAGTCACTTCATTTAATTGACCTTTAGAAGCTAAGATCACTTTCATTTCTCCTCCGGGTTCAATCGTAATTGTATCAGCTTTATAGCCAATATAGCTAATGACTAATTGGTGGCTACTATTATTTTCTTTAATAGCAAAAACGCCTAAGCTATCTGTTACTACGCCGTCTTTTGTCCCTAACCAATATACACTAGCATTAAATAAGGGTTCAAATTTTCCTTTGTCATTCTCTTGTAATACGACTCCTCTAAATTTTTTTTCAATTTCATCATGTGCCATTTCTTCATCTGTCATTTCTCTATAATGACAACAAGCAGGTAAAGCTTTATAAATGACATCTTTCGCTTTTTTATTTTCTAAGTCATGCCCTGCTAATACTATTTTATTTTGAATTTTATCCAAACTCACTTGAGTAGAATCATATTCAAGGGTGAGTATTTTAGAATCTACATCCCAAATCCCCAATTTTACTCCTTTTATTTTAATAGCTAATTCAATTCTTGTTTTACATTGCTCGCAAGCACCAAATACTTTAAAGCTTGTATGTGAAAAAAATTCAGATTTTACATCTTGTGTAAAAGCCACTAAATGGATGAATGTAAAACTTATTATAAGTAAAAACGTTTGAAATTTCATTTTTTAATTTTTAATCGATGATGCAATAGAATATGCTATTGATGCTCGATTTATATCAAATTAAAAAGATGGAATAAAAAGCCTGTAAATTTTTTAAAGGAATCAAAGGTGGTGCATGTGTATGATGTAGTAAATTAATTTTTCTACATGCAACTAATTTATCGCTTTGATTATAAATGATTTTATTTTGGACAACACCGAATGACGCATTGTATACAAGATTTATGGAAGACTTTTGTTGATCTAAAGTTAACTTGATCTGTTTTTTTTCGTCTTTACAGCATCCGGTATTTTTCATACCGCATTTGGCACATTTTTCTTTTTTTTCGCTTGTAAAGGACCAACTAGCAAATTGATTCATGCAATAATGCATATTTATAGTTGCTCCTATAGTGGATACACAATATATGAGTAACAATAATATGACTATCCCTTTCTTCATTTGAATACAAAGGTATATACTATATCAAAGTAATAGTAAAAAATTATGCCAAATCGAAACGATCTAAATTCATCACTTTAGACCAAGCTGCAACAAAATCATGCACAAATTTAGCTTTTGCGTCATCACTTGCATACACTTCCGCTAGGGCACGTAGCTCAGAATTTGACCCAAATATTAAGTCCACTCTAGTTCCTGTCCATTTTACATTTCCAGTAGCTCGATCACGTCCTTCAAATGTTTGTTGGGAATGTGAACTTGCAGACCAAGTAGTATTGATGTCAATTAAATGAGCAAAAAAATCATTGGTTAACACGCCTGGTTGATGTGTAAATACCCCATGTGATGACCCATCAAAATTTGTATTCAAGACACGCATACCTCCCACCAAAACTGTAAGTTCTGGAGCAGTTAGCGTTAATAATTGTGCTTTATCAATAAGCATTTCTTCGGTAGAAACTATAGTATGCTTTTTTACATAATTACGGAATCCATCTGCAAAAGGTTCTAACACACTAAAGGACGCTACATCCGTTTGCGCTTCAGTTGCATCTGTTCTGCCAGGTGTAAATGGAACTGTGATAGCATGTCCTCCGTCTTTTGCTGCTTTTTCTATAGCAGCTGCTCCACCTAATATAATTAAGTCGGCAATTGATACTTGCTTTTCTTTATTAGCTTTGTTAAATTCTTTTTGCACGGCTTCTAAAGTATCTAACACTTTTGAAAGTTGTGTTGGATTATTAACAGTCCAATATTTTTGAGGTGCTAAACGAATTCTTGCACCATTAGCGCCACCGCGTTTGTCGGATCCACGGAACGTAGATGCAGATGCCCATGCGGTTGATACTAATTCGGAAACAGATAATCCTGTTGCCAAAATTTTTACTTTTAATGAAGTAATATCTTCAGTGTCAATGATTTTATAATTTGCAACTGGAATGGGGTCTTGCCAAATCAATTCCTCAGTAGGCACTTCGGCTCCTACATAACGATTACGAGGACCCATATCTCGATGTGTTAACTTAAACCAAGCTCTTGCAAATGCATCAGCAAATTGATCTGGATTTTCATAAAATCTTTTTGATATAGGGCCATATATAGGATCTAATCTTAAAGCTAAATCGGTGGTTAGCATAGTTGGCGCATGGCTTAAAGAAGCATCATGTGCATCAGGTACCGTACCTGCACCTGCTCCAGCTTTAGGTTTCCACTGATGTGCCCCCGCTGGACTTTTTGTTAATTCCCACTCATACCCAAATAAGTTTTCAAAATAGTTGTTACTCCATTTTGTTGGTGTAGTTGTCCATGCACCTTCTAATCCTGAAGTAATTGTATTCACTCCGTGTCCAGTATTAAAAGTATTTTTCCAGCCTAATCCTTGTTCTTCAATGGCAGCTCCGGCAGGTTCCTTGCCTACATATTTACTAGGATCTGCTGCACCATGTGTTTTTCCAAAAGTATGTCCACCTGCAATTAACGCTACTGTTTCTTCATCATTCATAGCCATACGTGCAAATGTTTCACGAATATCACGAGCGGATGCTATAGGATCAGGATTGCCATTAGGCCCTTCTGGATTTACATAAATTAAACCCATTT
>JAFMJX010000246.1 GCA_017853235.1 Chitinophagaceae bacterium
TCTCCTTTAGCATACTTACCAGTTCTGCTTCTTGGATGTCCACCAGACGCTCTACCTTCACCACCACCCATTGGGTGATCTACTGGGTTCATCGCAACACCTCTTACACGTGGACGAACACCTTTCCAACGATTTCTACCTGCTTTACCAGCTGTTTCTAAGTTATGGTCGCTATTAGAAACCACCCCTACAGTAGCATAACAGTTAATTAATAATTTTCTTAATTCACCAGAAGGCATTTTTAATACAGCGTAGTCATCTTCCTTATTCGCTAATTGAGCAGAAGTACCAGCGCTTCTTACCAATTTACCACCTTGTCCAGGTTGCATTTCGATATTGTGCACGTTTGTACCTAAAGGCATGCTCTTCATTGGTAAAGCATTTCCAATTTCTGGAACTGCATTTTCACCAGAAGAAACAGTAGCTCCAACTTGTAAACCTTGTGGGGCAATGATGTATCTTTTTTCGCCATCAGTATATTGAACTAAAGCGATAAATGCGGTACGGTTTGGATCGTATTCAATAGATACCACTTTGGCATCCATATCTTTTTTATTTCTTTTGAAATCGATGATACGATAATGTTGTCTGTGACCACCACCCATATAACGCATTGCACGACGACCTTGGAAGTTACGTCCTGCAGTTTTCTTTTGGGGTTCTAACAAACTCTTTTCAGGTTGGTTAGTGGTGATTTCAGCATAGGCGTTCCCAATTCTCCAACGGGTTCCTGCTGTAATCGGTTTGTACTTTCTTAATGCCATTTTGTTTTTTTTACTTTTTTAAAGTCGCGAAATTTTCAGCTTCGCTAGCTATAATGATTGTTATTAAATGCTTGCGTATAGGTCAATGGTTTCACCTTCCGCAACAGTTACTAATGCTTTTTTATATCCAGATTTAACACCAGAAATAATTCCAGCTTTAGTTGAACGAGTTTTATTTTTACCAGGAACTACTAATGTGTTAACTTCTAAAACGTTTACGCCGTAGAATTGCTCAATAGCAGTTTTGATTTCTAATTTGTTAGCTCTGCGATTTACTTTGAATGCATATCTTCTCAATTTTTCTTGTTGAGCATTTGCTTTCTCAGTAAGGATCGGCTTGATTAATATTTCTGTTAATTTCATGATTGTCAGTTTTTAAAAAGAACTACGCAACAGCTTCTTCTTCGTTAAAAATTTTAGCAGCGCTTTCAGTGATTACTAATACATCCGCATTCATAATGTCGTAGGTATTAATATCAGCTAATAAAGTACTAGCTACGTTTGGAATATTACGTGTGCTTAAATAAACGTTGTCATTGTATTCTGGTAAAATCACTAGCGCTTTTTTGTTATCCAAGTTTAATTGGCTCATGATAGTTGCTATTTCCTTTGTTTTAGGAGAAGCTAATAAAATGTCTTCCAATACCACGATAGCATTGTCAATCGCTTTGTGAGATAAAGCAGAAATTTTTGCAAGATCCTTTACTTTACGATTTAATTTAAAATCATAAGCGTGTGGTTTTGGTCCAAAAATAGTACCACCACCTTTATATAAAGGGTTACGGATATTACCCTTACGAGCACCACCAGTACCTTTTTGTTTGTGTAATTTACGGCTAGCACCTTGTACTTCAGCACGAGTTTTAACCTTGTGCGTACCAGAACGGCGAGCGGCTAAATATTGTTTCACGGCCAAGTAAATCACGTGGTCGTTTGGAGTTGCTCCAAAAATTTCTGCAGGTAATTCAACCTTTCTTCCAGTTTTGGCGCCTTTTATATTTAATACTTCTAATTGCATGATTGTCGATTAAGTGGTGATTACTTTTGAATTAAAACAATTGAACCATTGTTACCAGGTACTGAACCACTGATTAAAATGTAATTTTTTTCAGGGAATAACTTTAATACTTTCAAGCCCTTTGTTTTAACGCGATCTGATCCCATACGACCAGCCATACGCATACCTTTGAATACTCTTGAAGGATAAGAAGATCCACCAATAGAACCTGGTGCACGAGAACGATCATGTTGACCGTGTGTAGCTTCACCCACCCCGCTAAATCCATGACGTTTAACAACCCCTTGGAATCCTTTACCTTTTGTAGTTCCTACTACTTCAACATCATCTCCTTCTTCAAAGATGTCAAGGGTTACTGATTCACCCAATGCTTTTTCAAGAGAGTAATTGCGGAATTCTTTTACAAAACGTTTTGGAGCAGTCTGTGCTTTCGCGTAGTGATTGATTTCAGACTTTGTAGAATGTTTTTCTTTTTTGTCGCCTAATGCTAATTGCACGGCGCTGTAGCCATCTGTCTCGGGTGTTTTAACCTGAGTCACAGTGCAAGGACCAGCTTCGATAATGGTACAAGCGATTTGCTTTCCATCTTGGCCGAAAATGCTAGTCATGCCAATTTTTTTTCCAATAATACCTTTCATCTGTTTTGCGGTTTATGCCCCGCGCTTGGTTCTGAGGACATCCGATGATGATGCTACTATTTTAAAGTAGCTCGGATTCAATCCCTGTTTGCTGCCGACCTTTTCCTGAGTTTCCCCGATGTTTCAATCGGGAAGGGGAAGTACCGGAAGTAAACAAACCTCGAAGGGCCTGTTTATATTTTACTTATATTCAACCAGCGCTCCTTTTTCAACTGATGCATAATAGTCAGTGATTGGGAGATGGTATTTATAAATACTTTTATGCTTTGATCTCCACTTCAACACCTGATGGTAAGTCTAACTTACTTAGGGCGTCCACTGTTTTAGAAGAAGAAGTGTAGATATCCAATAAACGCTTGTGCGTTGCTAATTGGAACTGCTCACGACTTTTCTTGTTAGCGTGCGGAGAACGTAACACAGTAAAGATGCGTTTGTGTGTAGGTAAAGGGATAGGTCCAGTTACTACGGCACCTGTGCTGCGTACAGTTTTTACGATTTTTTCAGCAGACTTATCTACTAAGTTGTGATCGTAAGATTGTAATTTTATTCTAATTCTTTGAGACATAGCT
>JAFMJX010000247.1 GCA_017853235.1 Chitinophagaceae bacterium
TGCTTTAATCAATCCAAATGATGTGGAATCTGTAACCATCTTAAAAGGTGGTCAGGCTGCAACTCTTTATGGATCTGCGGGTGTAAACGGTGCGTTGGTTATTACCACTAAACAAGGTGATAAAGGTAAAATGAAAGTTTCTTATTCAAATTCTACCAACTTTGAACAAATTAGTTTCTTACCTGAATTCCAAGAATTGTATGGTTCTGGTTCCCACTATGCCACTTCATATGGTGGTGCTGGCTATTTAACTAGTGCAGTAGCTCGTTCTAAAGACAACTGGCGTTCTTATGAAAACCAACAATATGGTGACATGTATGATGGTAGTATGAGACCTGCTGGAAGAACGTTACCTGATGGAACTTATTTAAATACTCCATATTCTAATATTCCTAACATTAGAATGAAAACTTTTGATGTAGGTGTTTCTACAAATAACCAAGCAAGTTTTCAAGGAGGTGATGCTACTGGATCTTATTATTTGTCAGTTGAAAATCAAAAAATCAATGGTATTGTTCCAGGTGATTTAAGTGATAGAACTGGTGTAAGAGTTAAATCTTCAAGAGAAGTTGGTAAACTAGCTACTTCATTTAATGCTTCATTTACGCAAGCAGTATATGACAGAACAGGAGCTGATTTTTATAACGACGTATTAAATACTGCTTCTTGGATTGACTTAACAAAAATGAGAAACTGGAGAACAGATCCATTTGCAAATCCAAATGGTTACTATAATGATTATTATAACAACCCTTATTTCAATAAAGACATTAACCGTTTACGTTATAAAGACGCTAATATTCAAGGTAATTTTGATATCACTTACAAAGCATTGCCTTGGTTGACTGTTTATAACAAAATTGCTGTAATGAATAACTCAAGAACTCAAAAAAATACAGTAGAGAAATTTACTTATACTTCTTGGGCTAAATCTGGCGCTGTAGTACCTGCTCCATTTGATAAAGGAGATGGTGCTGGTATTTATAGAGCTATTTCGGATGTATTGGGATCAGTTACAGATGCTTCTTCAACTGAGAATGTAGTTAACAATGAATTCCAATTAAGAATTAAAAAAGACGTTTACAAGTTACAAAATAACATGACATTAGGTTATTCATTGTACCAACGTTATACAAAGTCAATCAGTATTGGTTCAACTTCCATTGTGGTTCCTGATGTTTACAACGTTTCAAATAGACAAGGGGTATTAACAGGAGGTGAATCAAATACAACAGAGCGCAAGTTTGGTTATTATGCCGACTTAAACTCTAACTTAAAGGATATGGAGTGGTTAAACTTAAACTTGACTGCACGTTATGATGCCACTTCTAGATTCTATAAACCAACTCGTCAAGAGAATCAATATTCTTATTTGTATTATGGTGCAGCTTTGTCATTTATTGTGACTGATGCCTTCCCTAAATTAAAGAGCGATTGGTTGAGTTATGCTAAATTGCGTTCTTCTTATAATAAGAATGGTAATGATAACATTCCTTTATACGGTTTAGATTTATCTTATTCAAATGGATCTAACTATCCATATGGAAGTAACGTAGGGTTAACCGTTGGTAACACATTACCTGATGCAAACTTGAAACCTGAATTTGTAACAGCTTTAGAATTTGGTGGTGAATTCAGTTTCTTAAAAAATCGCGTTAATTTAGATGTTTCTTGGTATAAGCAAAATTCTATCGGTCAAGTGTTGACTGTAAGAATTCCTAACTCAACCGGTTTCTCTAACTTATTAATTAACGTAGGTGAAGTAGACAACTGGGGATATGAAACAGATTTAAAAGTACAAGTGTTACGCAACACTCAATTAAAATGGGATGTGAATTTGAAATATTCTTATAATGATAATAAGGTTATTTCATTGTATCCAGGTATTACTACCTTCCAATATGGTGGATATGCTGCTGCTAATACTAACGTAGTACTAGGAAAAAGCTTCCCAATCTTAAAAACTGATGGATATTTTTATGATAATGGCGGTTTAGGTTTAAGAAGAGTAAATGCTACTACAGGTTATCCAATTAGAAATACTGCTTTAACTGATCGCGGTAGCACATTAGCAAAAGATATGATTGGATTTGGTTCTAACTTCTCATACAAGAATTGGCATATGAATTTTAATTTAGAATATCGTGGTGGTGGTGTGATGTTCTCTTATATTGGTAATACCATGACATTTACTGGTTCTGGTAAATGGACTGAAAACAGAACAGACCAAATTTTCGCGAATTCTTATTATTTAGATGCGAATGGTGCTGAAGTTAAAAACACATCTGTTTATGTGCGTGAACCAGAATATGGTTTATGGGTAGATAACTATCGTAATATTCATGAAAACTATGTGACTCCAAACTGGTTCGTTAAGTTAAGAGATATCAATTTATCTTATGACATACCTGCTTCTTTAGTAAAGAAATCAAAAATCTTCTCAGCAGCAAATGTTGCTATTTATGGAAGAAACTTATTTACCTTAAAGGACAAAATGAACTATTATACCGATCCTGAATTTAGTTTCACTTCTGGAAACGGAATTGGTATCAATAACACAGGTCAAACTCCTCCGGTACGTCAATATGGTTTTAACGTAAACTTTGTTTTTTAATCACCCCACACTAAAACATTAGATATGAAACAAATATATGTATATATCGCAGCGTTCTTGGTACTGGTGAGCACCGGTTGTAAGAAAGACTTTTTAAATGTCAACACCAACCCAAACTCACTTCCAACGGCAACGCCTTCATTCGTAATATCGAATGCAATGAACGTAACTGCCTCTAGTTTAGTAGGCCCTAATGAATTGGGAATGATGTGGTCTGGTCATTGGACACAATCCAATGGTTATATTTTAGCAACCACTACTTTCCAATATCAATTTACCAATAACGATTACAATTATTGGGATGGAACCTATGACAATTTGTATGATTACAAATTTGTATTAGGTAATGCAGCAGCTTATAAACAAGAATACTTA
>JAFMJX010000248.1 GCA_017853235.1 Chitinophagaceae bacterium
TTGCTAAAGAGGGAAGTAATCTGATTACATTAGGCTTGGCTTCGCCAGTAAAAACCTTATAATCATTTAATAACACTTTTCTGATATCTGCATACCCTTCTTCCATTTCAAAACCAATCATTAAACCTCTTCCTCTTACCACTTTTACGCCTTTGGTTTGCTGTAATGCTTGTATTAAAAAATGACCTTTTTCTGCTGCGGCTGAAGTTAATTTTTCTTGCTTCATTACTTCAAGCACCGCTATTGCTGCAGCACAAGCTAATGGATTGCCTCCAAAAGTGGTTCCCAACATTCCAAATTTTGGCTGAATATATGGAGCGATTAAAATACCTCCAATAGGAAATCCATTTCCCATTCCCTTAGCCATAGAATAAATATCTGCATTTACACCAGCATGATCATGCGCAAAAAACTGACCTGATCTTCCGTAACCACATTGTACGCTGTCAGCAATATATAAAGCCCCATAAGTATCACATAAGGAACGAATACTTTGTAAAAATGAATCAGATGCTTCATAAATGCCAGCCACTCCTTGAATCCCTTCTACAATGACACCCGCAATTTCATTGCCTTGCTGTTGAAAACAATTTTCTAAAGCAACTGTATCATTTAATGGAAGAAAAATAATGTTATTAGTTTCATTCACAGGAGCTACAATACTTGGATTGTCTGTAGCCGCTACTGCTAAAGAAGTTCTTCCATGAAAAGATTTTTTAAACGCCACTATTTTTTTTCTGCCAGTATGAAAAGAGGCAAGCTTAAGTGCATTTTCATTGGCTTCCGCACCACTATTACATAAAAATAGTTGGAAGTCTTTTTTACCACTTACTTCATTGAGTAATTCAGCCAATTGAGCTTGAATGGGAAGTATGACTGAATTAGAATAAAAAGCAATTGCGTGTAATTGGTCTTCAATTCTTTTTACCCAATGCGGATGCGTATGTCCTATGCTAATGACAGCATGGCCCCCATACATATCTAAATAGGCTTGTCCCTTATCATCCCAAACATGACTCCCATTGGCTTTAGTAATAGCAATAGGATTGAGCGGATACACATTGAATAAAGACATACTTATTACTTTTTTAAAATTGATTTGCTTTTAAATGAAGTCCTTGTGTTTCAGGAAATCCAAATATTAAATTCATGTTTTGAACAGCTTGCCCAACAGCCCCTTTTAATAAATTATCTATCACAGAATGAATTGCAATTTTATTGCCTTGTTGTTCCAACTGCAAATAGCATTTATTGGTATTTACCACTTGCTTTAAATCAATGGGAGATTTTGAAACTTGTACAAATGGATGTGCAGCATAATATGAAGTATACAATTCATATAAAGCATCTAATGATTCATTGGTATCCAACACAGAAGTGACAAATATGCCTCTAGTAAAATCTCCTCTCCAAGGTACAAAATGAACTTGTGCAGTTACTCCTTCTTGCAATTGATGTATACTTTGGTGTATTTCATTCAAATGCTGATGTTGCAATGTTTTGTATGCTTGAATATTATTAGCTCTCCAACTAAAATGACTTGTTGCACTGAATCCCTGTCCAGCACCAGTTGAACCTGTGATGCCGGTAGTATAAACGTCCTTCAAAACTTTCTTTTTTGCCAATGGTAATAAACCTAATTGTATTGCAGTAGCAAAACATCCCGGATTAGCAATATTATGAGCCAATTGTATCTTTTCTTTTTGTAATTCGGGTAAACCATACACAAAAGTTCTTTCCCCCAAAACGCTATCTGCAGACAATCTAAAATCTTGTGAAAGATCTATGATTTTAGTAGTACTTGCAATAGTATTTTTTGCTAGAAACTTTTTAGCATCCCCATGTCCAACGCATAAAAATAAAACATCCACATCCGATGCATATGATTCTGTAAATACAAGATCGGTATCACCGAGTAAGTCGCTATGAATACTACTTACCATGGCGCCCGCACTACTAGTGCTATGCACAAATTCAATGTGCACTAAATCATGGCGCAATAAAAGTCTGATGAGTTCACCGCCCGTATACCCAGCGCCTCCCACAATACCTACTTTGATTTTTGATGCCATACGATTTTTTTTAATTATTTGTTGGATTCCTTAATATGATGGAAGATGCCAGTTTGGTTACCAAATATTTTGGTAAATCCTCTAACATCATTCCCCGTCCAGCCAGTATTCATTTCTCCATATTTACCAAACTTCGCACTCATCAAATCATTTGCTGATTCAATGCCTATCACTTGAAAACGATAAGGATATAATTGAACAAATACCTTTCCAGTAACTTGTTCTTGTGAATGGGTTAAGAAGGCTTCAATATCTCTCATCACAGGATCTAATATTTGTCCTTCATGTAACCAGTTGCCATAAAATTGAGCCAACTGATCCTTCCATGATAACTGCCATTTGGTTAACACATGTTTTTCCAAAGCATGATGTGCTTTTAAAATCACCATAGGTGCAGCAGCTTCAAATCCTACGCGGCCTTTAATTCCAATGATCGTATCGCCTACATGAATGTCGCGACCAATTCCATAAGGACCTGCAATAGATTGTATGTATTGAATGGCTTCGGTTGGATGTGCAAATGATTTTTTATTGACTGTTTTAATTTCTCCTTTTTCAAAACCAATCACTAATTCTTCTTCCTCACCTTGTTTAGTCATAGGAGTTGGCCAAGCAGCTTCTGGTAACATACCTTTGGACTGCAATGTTTCTTTTCCCCCCACACTCGTACCCCAAATTCCTTTATTAATTGAATAGGCCGCTTTTTCAAAATTCATAGCGACTCCTTTTTCTTTTAAATATGTTATCTCTGCTTCTCTACTCAATTGCAAATCACGAATTGGAGTTAAAATTTCAACACCTGGTATCATAATTTGAAAAATCATATCAAAACGAACCTGATCATTACCAGCGCCTGTACTTCCATGTGCCACCAATTTGGCATTCATTTTTTTTACATGTGCCGCTATGTG
>JAFMJX010000249.1 GCA_017853235.1 Chitinophagaceae bacterium
ATCAGTTTTATCGAAGTTGGAGCTGAATAAAGTGCTGGAATTTGGCTGCGGAACAGGTAAAAATACCGTTTGGTTTGAGCAAAATGCAAAAGAGATTCTATCAGCAGACTTTTCTGAGGCTATGATTTCAAAAGCAGCTGAAAAAATTAAATCTACAAAAGTTCAATTTGCTATAGCAGATATTAATGAACCTTGGAATTTTACCAAAGATAAATTTGACTTGGCTTCTTTTAGTTTAATTCTTGAACATATTGATAACATTGATGAAATATTCAGTAAATCAAATACAATACTTCAGTCTGGAGGATATATGTATATAGGAGAATTTCATCCTTTCAAACAATATGCTGGATCAAAAGCTAGATATTCAACTCCAGAAGGCGAGCAATTAGTTACTTGTTATACTCACAATGTTTCTGACTTCATTCATGCTGCAAATAAATATGGTTTTAGTTTAATTGAGTTGGAAGAATGGTTTGATGATAATGATAGAACTCAAATTCCAAGAATCTTGACATTGCTTTTTAAGAAAAACTAATTTTATTTTTTCAAGTTTTCTTTTACCCTAAAAATAACCACCTTCTTAATCAATGCTAATGGCATAGGTTCGTCTATGGGAAATTGAACCGATCCCTTTCCTTGTTTATACTTTGAAAATTCTTTTGCGAATTTCTCATGCCCATTAGGGGTTGCATAAAAACCAATATGCTTTTCATACCCCGCAAAATACACTAAAGGCCTTTTGTTAAGCCTATAACCCGGCATGCCATATGCTATTAGTTCTTCCGCTTCTGGAGCGGCTTCTTTAATAACTGCCCTAACTTCCTTTAATAAGACCTGTGTTGATTTTGGAAATGATTTAATATACTCATCAACGGTTGAAGGTTTTTTGTTCATCTTCTTATGCTTATTCCATTAAAGTTAGTTGAATTTGGGGTAAATATGTTCCAATTTGATATTTAGGAACAACCCCATTGCTTTAATTATGGGAATCAGATCTAAATAGACCTAGATTTCCGTATTCAAAAACCAAAAACGAAAAAATGAAAAAATTATTAGTTATTGCCATTTTAGCAATTTCAGTCAGTGCTAATGCTCAGACTGCTTCGGTCGGTCAAATTTTTGACGGAGAAGGCAAGGGAAAAAAGATTAAACTAGGATCAGATAAAGCAGTAAATGCTGTTTTATCCAATATTAAAGCATACAATTTAAATGACGGTTCTGATCTCCCACAATATGTTGATGACAAAGCTCCAAACGGACTCAAATCAATGATCACAGATTGGCACAAAGGAATGAAAATGCTAAATGAAGTACCACATGGTATTTTCTCTGTAAAAGTGGATGGAGAAAAAAACGAGCATGTTTTTGTTTATGCTGATGAAGATAGAATATATAAAAATGGCTCTACTCAAAAATTGAAAGTAATGGAAGTTTTTGAAATAACACCTGAAGGAAAGGTTGCTAACTTTTCTCAGTTTTCTCAAATTCCAGAGACAAATGAATTTGGTAAAACAACAGGAGGTAAATTATATGTTACTAACATGAAAGGGTCAAGTTTTCAATTTTCAAATAGAGGTGAAATAGAAAAAATGGAAAAATTTATGGATGCTTATAATAAAATGGATAGCAAAACTTGTCAAGAATTATTAGCTGACAAAGTAATTATTCACGATTTTGACGGCGTTGTTTCAACAATGACAAAAGATATGATTCCAGCAATATTTGCAGAATACTCTTCTTTAGATTGGAAACCTATAAGTATGTTGCCATTCAAAATAACTGATACTGATCCTGCTGCAGGACTATTAGTTAACGCAAGAGAGAAGCGTGTTTTAAAAGATGGTACAGTTTGGGAAAAGGAACTGATTGAATTTTTTGAATTTAATTTAGATGGAAAAATTTCAGGAATAACTCAATATTCAAGAGGAATTGATAAAAAATAGTGCATTTATATTTTAAAATAACCAAAACCAAATCAAATGAAAAAAATTGTTCTAAGTTTATCAGTAATAGCTTTGATTGCTAGCTGTACTCCAAAAACTAAGGTTGATTCAATGGCAGGAGTTTACCATTTAGAAAAACAAGTTATAAATGATGGTGCTAAAGATTTCACATATTTAGCAGCAGATGGTAGAAATCAAATCAAAATCTACACACCTGAATCTTATTTTTACATTACCATGACAAATGACACATCTGTAGGTTTTGGAGTAGGTTCATATACCATCAATGATGAGAAAGTAGTGGAAACAAATATTTTCAATTCGGGCAGTTTAGATTCAGCAAATACTGCAACTTTAGAGATAAGTAATAAATCAGACAAAGGATATACCCAATTCATTGATGCTTTAATGATGAGAGGTACAAGTTATAAATTAACTGAAGAGTACTCTACTGTTGCTTCATCAGGCACATCTGCATTAGATGGCGTTTGGCATCAAATAAAAAATATCGAAATCAATGGTACAGATTCTACTGATAGAACCTATAACGAGTATAAGGTATTTCATGGTGGTCATTTTATGTGGGCTGCTAGAGTTTTACAGGATACCGCAAACAATGGTTTTTCTAATGTAATCGGACATGGTAGTTTCACTTTAGCGGATAATGCTTTAACTGAAAACCTTGAAATGTCTTCTATGAAAGGTATTACTGGAAAATATAATATCATCTTAAGCTTTAACGGAACAGACGAATTCACTCAAAAATCAGCAGATAGCACTTCTAAAGTGGTAGGATACAAAACATATAAGAAAATAAGCAAATAGGTTTCATTTTTAAAGTTTGGATTAAATATCGAAAAAAAGGCCCTGGCAATTAATTTTTGCCGGGGCTTTTTCATATATTGAAGCTCATTTAACTAGCTATCAACGATTTATGGCCATTTTCTTCCCTTTATTTGGGATTTTTACTTCCTTAATACTTTTTTACTATTTAAGTTCATTGAATAGGTCGAATATATTCTTAGGTCT
>JAFMJX010000250.1 GCA_017853235.1 Chitinophagaceae bacterium
ACGGAACAGATGAATTTACCATTCATAATTTAAAAAGGTATCGTGATTCGGCCTATGCTCCACAGGAAAGTTTCTATTTAATACCAGGATTAATTGCTTTAGATAAAGGGCTTATTCATCATAAAGATTCAAGTGCAGATGCTGTGGATGGGGATTTGTTTTACGATTCATTGATTTCAAAATTAGGCAGAGCTGAAATCATCAAAACAATTGATTCATTGCATTATGGTAAAGGCATGGTAAGTGCAAATATGCATGGATTTTGGAAGGATCAGTCTTTGAAAATAACAGCGGATGAACAATTAGGCTTGATTAAAAAATTGTACTTCCGTGAATTATTTTTCCAGAAAAAATCTCAGGAAAAATATAAAAGTATGATTATGAGAGAACAAAATGCAGCCTATCAATTAAGTTATATCATAGGATCTGATTCCACACATATACCTTATCCAACATGGATCGTAGGTTATGTGGAAGAAAATAAGCACCCTTACTTTTTTGTATTAAACACAGATGCCAAAAATGGGGAGCAATTAAAAGATAAAAACAAACAACTTTTAAAAAATATTTTACTTCAACAAGGATTTTTAAAAGGAACACGGTAAGCTTTAATTATCTTTACTACATCATGATGCAATATTATTCTAATTCGTTAACCTCTTATCAAAGATTACTTACTCGAGAAGTAAAAGTGGGCAATCTCATTATTGGAAATGGGCATCCAGTGCGGGTGCAAACCATGACGACGACCGATACGATGGATACCGATAAAACTATTGAGCAAGTGATTCGTTGTATTGAAGCTGGAGCAGAATTAGTTCGTATTACAGCGCCAAGTAAAAAAGAAGCTGAAAATTTAGCCAATATTAAAGCGGGGTTACTTGCTAAAGGATATGACATACCCTTAGTTGCTGATATTCACTTTACCCCAAATGCGGCCGAAATTGCTGCTACTATTGTGGCTAAAGTAAGAGTGAATCCAGGAAATTACGTTGATAAAAAAAAGTTTGAACAAATTGAATATACGGATGCCGAATATTTGGAAGAAATTGAACGCATTCGTGAACGATTCACCCCTTTAGTTCTTATTTGTAAGGATCACGGAACTGCTATGAGAATTGGGACCAACCATGGTTCATTGAGTGATCGTATTATGAGCAGATATGGTGATACTGCAAATGGAATGGTTGAAAGTGCAATGGAGTTTTTGCGTATTGCTCGTAGTTTGGATTATCATCAAATCATCTTGAGCATGAAATCCAGTAATCCACAAGTGATGGTCCAAGCCTATCGATTATTAATACAACAAATGCAATATGAATTTAAGGAATGTTATCCATTGCATTTGGGAGTCACCGAAGCTGGTGATGGTGAAGATGGACGCATTAAAAGTGCTATTGGTATTGGAACTTTGTTAGAAGATGGGATTGGTGATACCATCAGAGTAAGTTTAACAGAAGATCCTGAATTTGAAATACCTGTTTGTCGCGATTTAGTAAAGCGATATCCCGCTAATCGATTGAAAGGAGAATCACTTATTCCAGCTATAGATCAATTACCTTATAGCCCTTTTGAATATCAAAGAAGAGTTTCTAGAGAAGTATCGCATATTGGAGGAAAAAATGTACCTGTGGTTATTGCGGATTACAGCCATCAAACTTTTTTAAAGCCATCTGATTTAGCTGCTATAGGGTATCATTATGATGAAGCTACCGATAAGTGGAATATTGGCGATGCAGCTGCCGATTTTATTTACTTACCTAAAGAGACTTTATCCTTTGAATTGCCAGGAACTTTACGTGTTATTACGAGTCCAGCAACTTGGGAGACAGTCAACGATCGCTCTAAATATTTACCCCTATTTGATTTCAGAAATTATATAGCGGCACCTAGAAAAAGCGCTTTTGTAAATTTTGTATCTGTAGATTGCTTTGATACCAAAAATGGGATTAGAGAAGATCAATTATTGGAAATTGCTAAAGACAGCTCGGTAGTATTTTGTTTGAATAGTGCCATAGCGCATGCTATGCCAGCCGTTCGAAGAATGGTGATTCGCTTTATGGAATTAAAAATAAAAAATCCCATCATTTTAATGACACAAAGTGCATGGAATAGTGCAGATGAACATTTGATACATTTTGCAACCGAAACGGGTGCTTTACTATTAGACGGAATGGGTGATGGTATTGGTTTAAGTGTAACTCATAAAGTATATCAAACCTATCAAACTGCAGACAGCCATTCCAAAGTGTCTGGACGCAATTACTTTAACAATGCAAGTATTGAACAATTTTTAAATACCACTGCTTTTGGAATTTTACAAGCTACTCGAACAAGAATATCAAAAACAGAATATATTTCATGTCCTAGCTGTGGTCGTACTTTGTTTGAATTGCAAGAGACAACTGCAAAAATTAGAGCAGTCACCAGTCATCTTAAAGGACTTAAAATTGCTATTATGGGTTGTATTGTGAATGGACCAGGCGAAATGGCTGATGCCGATTTTGGTTATGTGGGTAGTGGAGTAGGCAAAATCACTTTATATAAGGGAAAAGAAATCATGAAGCGTAATATTGATAGTGAAATTGCAGTGGATGAATTAATTCAATTATTGAAAGAACATAATGCTTGGGTAGATCCTAAGTAAAATATAAAATAGAGCGGTATGTATCAATTAGTGTATGGGTTTTTTTATATTTTGTCTTTATTGCCATGGCGATTAGTTTATATCATTAGTGATTTTATTGCTTTTATTTTAGAGTATGTAGTAAAATATCGTAAAGTCGTCATTGAAAAAAATTTGGCAATTGCCTTCCCCGAAAAATCTGCTCAAGAACGTAAAAAAATTGCGCATCAGTTTTACAGCAACTTTACCGATTCGTTTTTAGAAACAATCAAGTTAATTTCATTGTCGGATGCCGGCTTTCAAAAAAGGTTTACTTCTAATGTAGAAGTGCTGAATGATTTACAT
>JAFMJX010000251.1 GCA_017853235.1 Chitinophagaceae bacterium
CATTAAGCGGTCTAGCGGGGATATTGGTGGGTTGTGTGGCATTATTAGGCGTTGGGGTAGCGTATTATTTGCTTGAAATGCCTTTCGGTACAACAGGATACCTAATGTATTTGGAGAAAGCCTTAAAATCTAATGAAGCCACTCTTAAGAATATCATATTTATATGTGTTACGGTTTTAATAATCTCTTTACTGATTGGTTCTTTGATGGCCATTAGAAATGCAAAAAGAAAAGGTTTATCGGTTGTAGACAATACAACAAAACGATTGGTCATCAATATGTTTATCCCATTGTTAGTGGGAGGGATATTTATAGTAGCATTATTAATGCATCAAAGTTTGTCATTTATACTGCCATCAATGTTGATTTTTTATGGGATGGCTTTATTAAATGCTAGTAAGTATTCGATAGAAGATATAAGGTATTTAGGATTGATTGAAATGTTTTTGGGTTTATCTGCGATGTTTTTGCTGGATCAAGCTTTGATTATTTGGGGATTTGGATTTGGTATTTTACACATGATTTATGGTGTTATACTTTATAATAAATACGAAAAGTGAAAGATTTTATAACATCTTTAGATAAGGGTTTTGAAAGTCGTGTAAGGCTTGGAATTATGTCCATTCTTGTAGTGAATGATTCAGTTGATTTTAATACACTTAAAGAACAATTGAATATTTCAGATGGGAATATAGCCAGTCATATAACTGCTTTAGAAAAATTAAATTATTTGGAAGTAAAAAAACAGTTTATTGGGAAAAAGCCCAATACTTCCTACAAGGCAACTCAACAAGGCATCAAAGCTTTTAAAAATCATTTGGATATCTTGGAGAAATTAATAAAAATTAAATTTTAAATAATGTTACAGGAAAATTTGGGAAATAATGAGTTGGATTTGGGTAAAAAAAATGAATTTGTATTTATTGCACTTGCAATTTTAATAGCAGGTTTTATTGCTAAAATTCCACAATTACAAGGTGTAAGAGAAGATTTGTTTTATGAGAAAAATGTAAGTTTTATTTTTCTTCCGTTATTAATGATATACTTTAATTGGAAGAATCAATTATCTTGGAATTATTTAATCTTTCCATTTGTTGTGATAAGTTTATCACTAGTGTATGTAAATATCTTGCCTAATAGTGAAAAAAGTGATTCCAATAGTTTAATATATTTTCATTTACCCATTCTAACATGGATATTATTGGGATTTAGTTTTGTAGGATCTGGTATTGCTAATTTCAAAAATGGAATTTTATTTTTAAGATTTACAGCCAATTTGGTAGTGATGAGTGTAATTATTCTTTTGTCTGGCTTTTTATTTATGGCCATGACAATGGGGCTCTTCAAATTAATTGGAATTGATACAGCATATTTAGTACAGCATTATGTTCTTATATGGGGTTTACCTTCCATACCATTAATGGCAAGTTTTATTGTAACCAATAATCCTCAAATTGTCAATAAAATTTCTCCAATTATTGCGAAGATATTTACGCCTATGGTGACTTTGATGTTGTTTTTATTTCTTTTTGGAATAATAGTAACTGGGAAAAATCCAACACAGGATAGAGAGTTCTTGCTGATACTTAATGCATTATTAGTGGGCGTAATGGCTTTAATTATTTTCTCATTACAAGAGATGACAAAAAGTGGGAAACAGGCTATTCAATTATATACCATATTGGCATTATCTGCTATTACCATTCTAATAAGTTCCCTTGCTTTATATTCTATTCTATTTAGATTGGTAGAATTTGGTTTCTCTGCAAATAGAGTAGCAGTAATTGGTGCAGATATTTTCATTTTCACTCATTTACTATTATTAACAAGAAAGTTGATTTTATTCAATCAATCTAAAGTTTCTGTGACTGAAGTAGAAAATACTGCAGGTAATTATCTGCCTGTTTATTTTGTCTGGGTATCTTTTGTGGTATTTGTATTGCCTTTTATTTTTGATTTTAAATAAATATCCATCATACATCAAAAAAGCTTCTAAGACAATATCTTAGAAGCTTTTTTGATAGATTTTGGCTAATTAGCTAGCTCCTAATAAGATCAATCCAAGTGTTGTTAAGTATATAAAACAAACAAAAAGCACTTGTCCAACTTCTTTTTTCATAGTGTAATATTTCAGTAAAAATAAAAAAAATCGGACATATTGTCAATAATTTCCTTCAATGCGTTATTTTTACACAATGAAAAAATCTTTGTCCTTCATTTTAGTTTTGAATTTATTGATCAATGTAAATTCTTACGCTCAAGATTCCACCAGTAAGCCATATGTTGTAGCAGGTAATTTTGGTATCACGAATAATGGTATTTCTATTGTTCCCACTTTTTCTTTAAGAGATCCTGCTTTTAATTTTACGGGCTCTTTGTCTAGAGGTGGTAAATTTAGTTTAGATCCCGATGTGCGATTCACTTTTGATGGAAGAAAGGGTAGCTCAATGATTTGGTTAAGATATAAATTGGTTCAAGGTAAAAAATTCAATTTCAGAGTGGGAGCGCATCCTGCTTTCAATTTTGCCTTAAAAACAGTGAATGAGAAAAATAAGTCTTGGAATATTACTCAGACAAGAAGATTTGTGGCTACAGAATTGGCACCTTCTTATACAGTAAGTAAGAATCTAAGTTTTGGTGCTTATTATTTACACGGCAATGGTTTACAAACTGATGGACCTATAAGTACCCATTTTGTAAATTTTATTACTTCTTTTTCCGGAATCAAATTAGGTGAAAATCATCTACTGGCTTTCAGTCCACAGGTGTATTACTTGCAAATTGATAGAGAAGATGGATTTTACTTAACTGGTAATGTGGTATTAGCAAGTAAGAAATCTCCTTTTTCATTGATGTATTTGTATAATAAAGAAATTCGCACCAATATTGTTGGAAGTAAAAGTTTTGATTGGAATGTTACTTTAATGTACAATTTCAATAAGTCATTTAGAAGGTTGAATTAAGTATCT
>JAFMJX010000032.1 GCA_017853235.1 Chitinophagaceae bacterium
CGATTTTTTCTTTCAGATTCATAATCCGACCACTTTAAATCAACAAGGAAATGATGTGGGACCTCAATATCGCAGTGTGGTTTTTTATCACAATGACCATCAAAAAGAATTGGCCGAACAATATATCAAAGCTTTAAATGAATCCAAAGCTTGGGCCAATCCTGTAGTCACTACCGTTGAACCATTTCAGAAATTTTATGCTGCCGAAAACTACCACCAAAATTATTATAACGACAATAAAAATCAAGGCTATTGTCGTTATGTAATTGGCCCAAAATTGGAAAAATTTGAAAAAGTTTTCAAGGATAAATTAAAAAAGGATTAGGATTCATTTTATATTTAGCTTTCCAAAAAGCTAATTATGAAAAAATCAATTAATGCCTTTTTAATTTTTCTCGCATCATTTTGCAGCATGACTGTAATGAGTCAACCCGTTTTTAATCATGATGATACTTTGCGAGGTAGTTTAAATGCACAAAGGGATTGGTTTGATATTCAACGTTATAATATTAATGTAACACCCAATTATACTCAAAAATCAATTTCTGGAATGGTTGAATGGGTTGCCAAAGTCATAAAACCTGCTCAAAATATACAAGTTGATTTACAACAGCCTTTACAAATTGATAGCATCTTATTTGTTGGAAATAAAAATAGAAAACCCCAACCCCTCACCTTTACCAGAAATAACAATGTAGCCATCGTCCAAATGACAGCTCAACCTATCTTGCAGTCAAACTTTAGCTTATACATTTATTATCATGGTATTCCAAGAGAGGCCATTCGTCCCCCATGGGATGGAGGTTGGATTTGGAAAAAAGATGCCAATGGGAAACCATGGATGTCTGTAGCATGTCAAGGTTTAGGTGCTTCCGTTTGGTATCCTTGCATGGATCATCAATCTGACGAACCCGATTTAGGTGCGAGTTTGACCATGAATATCCCCGATACTTTAAATGCCATTTCGAATGGTAGAATGATTAAAAAAATAAATCAAGGTCATATAACCAGCTATACCTGGGAAGTAAAAAATCCAATCAATAATTATAATATTATCCCCTACATTGGAGATTATGTAGGATGGAATGAAAAATACCCAGGTTTAAAAGGTGATTTAGATGTTCATTATTGGATTTTAAAAGAAGACTCACTTAAAGCTCGTAAACAATTTACACAAGTACCTCAAATGTTAAAAGCATTTGAATATTGGATGGGACCATACCCTTTTTATGAGGATGGCTATCAGTTAGTACAAAGCCCTCATTTAGGTATGGAACATCAATCTGCTGTAGGATATGGTAATAAATTCATGAATGGTTATTTAGGACGTGATTTATCTGGCACAGGTTGGGGAGACAAATGGGATTTCATCATTGTTCATGAAAGTGGTCACGAATGGTTTGCCAACAATATCACCACAAAAGATATTGCTGATATGTGGGTACACGAAGGTTTTACAAATTATACCGAAACTTTAATGACTGAATATTATTTTGGGGTGGAAGCGGGTAATGATTATAATTATGGCATTCGAAAAAATATCCGCAACGATAAGCCCATCATAGGACACTATGGCGTAAATGAAGAAGGCAGTGGTGATATGTATTATAAAGGCTCCAATATGATACACACTATTCGACACTCCATCAATAATGACAGTTTGTTTAGACAAATATTAATTGGCTTAAATAAAACTTTTTATCACAAAACGGTGACTACACAAGACATTGAAAATTATATTTCTGTGCAGTCAGGATTTAATTATCATAAAGTTTACGATCAGTACTTGCGTACTTCACAAATTCCCGAATTGAGTTATCAATATGATCCTAAAGAAAATATTTTTACATACCAATGGAAAAATTGTGAAGTGGGTTTTAATCTACCATTATCATTTTCATATAAAGGGAAAAAATACAATCTTTCTCCTATTGACTATATTCCTCAAAAAAAATTAATTACACAAGACAACTTTGATGTAAAAGAATTCACAAAGTTAATTAACCGTTTGTATTACGTAAAGTTAGTCTCGGAATAAATAATTTACTACAAACTAGGATTTACTCTTCCTAAACTATATAATCGCCTTTGCCAATAAGGATCGGTTAAATCACCAATGGTAACCCCTTGACTTGTGGATGCATGGGCAAATTTGTTATTTGCTATGTAAATTCCAACATGTGAAATACGACGACGACCTTCTGTCTTAAAAAATATCAAATCACCCTCCTTTAAATCATTCCATTCAATTTTAAAACTCTGTTCATATTGTTCTGCTGCAGTCCGTTTTAAATTGACCTTGTAAATATCTTTCATCACATCCAAAGTGAAATAAGAACAATCTACTCCATTTTTAGAATTACCCCCTAAAACATAAGGAGTCCCCCACCATTCATCAATTTTTTGTAACAAAGGAATATTTTTAATTTCTTCAACGGCGATATCCATTTTAATGGAATATTTTAACTGCAACCAATTTGCTTTTTCTACCTCTGACAAATTACTAGGCATCATTTCATAATTCTTGGAAATAGGTGCCGGCTTTTCGGTTTCTACTGCATCTGAAGCATTATTGATCGTTATTTTTCCTGGTGTAACAGAAATGTCATCTAAAAATTCCATCTTTCTGGGCTGTTTGGTGCTCGTCACATTTGTTTTACCAAAAATAGAATTATTAGGTACTGAAATTGATTTTAAAGCACTACAACTGCTTAAAAAAGCAATCATAAAGCATGCTCCTAAAAAATATTTACCAACTTCTAATTTCATAGGTAGGCAAGATACTGTAAGTACTTGTAAATTGACCTAATTTGACTCATTTTAACTGTTTTTTTGTGGAAAATTAAGCCCCTTCAAACTCCCGTTTTTTACGATATTTGTATACTTAGTCCCTATTCTTACATGCCAAAGTTTTCACATTTACACGTTCATACACAATATTCATTATTAGATGGTGCAGCTTCTATAGAAGGTCTTTATGACAAAGCCATTAAAGACGAAATGCCAGCATTAGCCATTACAGATCATGGAAATATGTTTGGGGCTTTCAAATTTGTAAGCCAGGCATGGAAAAAAACCAAAGTAGTTGGAAAAGATGCAAAAGGAAATGATATTTTAGCCCCAATCGTTAAACCTATTGTTGGTTGTGAATTTTATGTGGTGAAAGACCGGCATATCAAAACCTTCACAAAGGATGCTAAGGATGATCGTTACCATCAAGTCTTGTTAGCTAAAAATGCAATTGGATATCAAAACTTAATTAAACTTACTTCATTAGGATATATTGAAGGAATGTATAGCAAGTATCCACGAATTGATAAAGAATTGATTGAAAAATACCATGAAGGACTTATAGCGACAACTTGTTGTATTGGCGCCTATGTTCCTCAAACTATTTTAAAAAAGGACGACACAGAAGCAGAAAAAGAATTTAAATGGTGGTTGAATATATTCGGAGAAGATTATTATATAGAAATTCAAAGGCATCAAATTCCCGAGCAGGAAATCATCAATCAAAAATTATTACAATTCGCGAAAAAATACAAAGTTCCTGTTATTGCAACCAATGATAGTCACTATGTTAATGAAGATGACGCTAATGCACATGATATTTTATTGTGTATTAATACTGGTGAAAAACAATCTACCCCAGGTTTTGACGATTTTGTAAATGATGAAATTCAAGTCAAAAACAGGAGATTTAAATTTCCTAATAACGAATTTTATTTCAAGACGACCAATGAAATGAGTCAATTGTTTCAAGACATTCCCGAATCTATTGACAACACAAATGCAATCGTGGACAAAGTAGATATCTTGAACTTAAAAAAAGATATTTTATTGCCTGCCTTTCCTATTCCAAAAGCATTCCAAATACATAAGGATGCAAATATGAACCAATGGGAATTTTTAAAGCATATTACTTTTGAAGGCGCTCAAAAAAGATATCCCGAAATCACGACCGAAATTCAAGAGCGTATTGATTTTGAGTTATTCACAATACGAACCATGGGGTTTGCAGGTTACTTTCTAATTGTAAGTGACTTTATTAAAGCAGGTCGTGAGATGGGCGTTTTTGTGGGTCCAGGTCGTGGTTCAGCTGCAGGAAGTGTAGTGGCATATTGTATTGGGATCACTAATATAGATCCTATCAAGTATCAATTGCTTTTTGAACGTTTCCTAAATCCTGATCGTAAAAGTATGCCGGATATTGATACAGACTTTGATGACGAAGGCCGTCAAAAAGTGATTGATTATGTAGTTGATAAATATGGCAAGGAACAAGTTGCTCAAATTGTCACCTATGGTACTATGGCTGCTAAAATGAGTATTAAAGATGTGGCACGAGTAATGGATTTACCTTTATCTGAAAGTAATTTGTTGGCTAAACTGGTTCCGGATAAACCTGGCACCGAATTAAGAAGAGTTTTACATGCTCCTATTACTGCCAAAGAAGGTGAAAAATCATTGGCTGAAAAAGAAGGCTATCAACCCGAAGATATTGATAATGTAAAAAAAATTAGAGAGATCTATAAAGGAACCGACCTAAGAGCTGCAGTATTAAAGGAAGCTGAAAGATTAGAAGGCTCTGTTCGTAATACTGGCATTCATGCTGCAGGAATTATCATCGCGCCAAGTGACTTGACCGAAATTATGCCAGTCGCTACAGCTAAGGATTCAGAATTATGGGTGACCCAAATTGAAGGAAGTGTAATTGAAGAAGCAGGCGTTATTAAAATGGACTTTTTAGGATTGAAAACTTTATCCATTTTAAAAACTGCTTTAGAATTAATAAAACAAAATCATGGAGTCACCATTGATCTTGATTTAATATCATTAGAGGATGAAAAAACATTTCATTTATATCAAAGGGGCGAAACCAATGCAACATTTCAGTTTGAAAGTGTGGGAATGCAAAAACATTTACGTGATTTAAAGCCGGATAAATTTGCTGATTTAATCGCCATGAACGCATTATATCGTCCAGGCCCCATGGCTTATATTCCTAATTTCATAGATCGAAAACATGGCAAAGAAACCATTCAATATGATTTACCTGTCATGGAGGAAATTTTAGCCGATACCTATGGCATTACTGTGTATCAAGAACAGGTCATGTTATTGAGTCAAAAAATTGCTGGATTTACTAAAGGAGATGCAGATGTACTTCGAAAAGCAATGGGTAAAAAGCAAAAATCAGTGCTGGATAAAATGAAAGCCCAGTTTATTGCAGGTGCCGTAAAAAATGGGCATCCAGAAAATATATTAGAAAAAGTTTGGACCGATTGGGAAGCATTTGCACAATATGCTTTTAATAAATCACATTCTACTTGTTATGCTTATCTAGCCTATCAAACTGCTTATTTAAAAGCACATTATCCTGGAGAATACATGTCGGCGGTATTAAATCATGCAGGAAGTATTGAAAAAATTACTTTCTTCATGGAGGAGTGCAAACGAATGGGCATTAAAGTATTAGGTCCTGATATCAATGAATCATTAAATGGATTTTCAGTCAATAAAAAAGGAGAAATTCGTTTTGGATTAGGGGGCTTAAAAGGAGTGGGCGAAGCTGCTATTGAAATGATCATCACTGAAAGAAATAAAGCCGGCCATTTTAAAGATATGGTAGACTTTATAAAAAGAGTTTTATCAAGAGCAGTCAATAAAAAATCATTAGAAAGTTTAGCCTACTCAGGCACTTTTGATTGTTTTCCCGAATATCATCGAGCACAATATTTTCATGTGCCAGATGGAGATCGCACCAATGGATTGGAGAAACTAATCAACTATGCACAAGCCTTACAAAATATTAATGTAGGTTCAAGCAATACTCTTTTTGGAGATCTACCATCTGCTATGCAAGTGCCTATTCCAAAAATAAATGCATGTGAAGAATGGACTTTAACCGAAAAGTTAGACCACGAAAAAGATATAACTGGAATGTTCATGAGTGGACATCCTTTGGATCACTTTAGTTTTGAAATGAAACATTATCTTTTTACACCCATCAATGATTTTAATGAAGTCAAAGATCATTTAAGTGCACAACCACAACAATTAGGACGCAATTTTAAATTGGCAGGATTAGTGACGGAAGTGCAGCATAGAATGACCAAGACTGGTAAAAATTTTGGATCTTTTGTTATGGAAGATTTTACTGGCAAAACTGACTTTATTTTATGGAGTGAAGATTATATTAAGTTTCAAAACTATTTAGAAGTAGGGCAAAAAATTTATCTCACAGGTGCATTCAGAAGCAGATACAATCAACCCAATTCCTTTGAATTTAAAATTCAAAACATGTCTTTATTGGAAGTGGTTAAACAAAATCAAACTAGGTCCATCGAACTCAGCATGCATCCCTCCCATTTAAATGAGGAAATGATCGCTTTTATTGAAAAAAATGTGAAACAAAATCCAGGAAAAGCATCTTTAAAATTCAACTTTATTGAACCAAGAGAGCAACTAGTTGCCAGTTTACTGACTTATGAACGGGGATTCCAAATTAATGATGATATGATCCATTTTTTAGATAATCACCCTGATGTTCAAGTTCAGGTCAATTTGCTATAAAGTATGACTGCTTGGCTGAAAATTTGTCCCCAAACGACATCTCTTTTAGTGGAAAAGTCAAAAGGGCAGTTATTAAATATTGGAACTATTTTTGGAGTAACTTAAATAAGTACAATAAAATTTAAAATATACAATTATGGCATTAGAATTTACAGATGCGAATTTTCAAAAAGAAGTAATGGAAAGTCCTAAATTAACAGTGATTGATTTTTGGGCAGAATGGTGTGGACCTTGCCGCGCTATAGGACCCGTTATTGAAGAATTAGCAAAAGACTATGAAGGAAAAGTAAATATTGGAAAAGTAAATGTGGATGTAAATCCAAACTTAAGTATGAACTTTGGTATCACATCCATTCCTGCTATTTTATTCGTAAAAGGCGGACAAGTAGTAGACAAACAAATTGGAGCAGTTCCAAAAGCAGTATTGGATAAAAAAATCCAATCTCATTTATAGATTCAACTCCTTCATTTAAAAAGAAATATTTTAAAACCTTCTCTCCTTTTGGGGAAGAAGGTTTTTTTGATTTATAAAGTATTAATTCAACCAATTTTATTTATCTTTCTACCATAAACTAAACCTATGGAAAGATTTCAAGGAATTATTGGCATTATCGTCATTTTAATGGTTGCTTATTTATTTTCTAATAACAAATCAAAAATTAATCATCGATTGGTGATGAGTGGATTATTATTACAGCTCACCATTGGATTTTTAATTTTAAAAATACCAGCTATTACTAGTTTTTTCCAATTATTAGGAAGAGGAATGGGGAAAATTGAACAATTTGCGCGTCAAGGAGCTGCCTTTGTATATGGTGGCATTGCTGCTAGTTCACCTGCAGGCGTTACCGATTTCACTAATGGAGGATTTGTATTTGCTTTTAATGTTACTGCAACTATTATATTAGTGTGTGTGATTGTCGCCTTATTTTATCATTTTGGAATTATGCAAAGGATCATTTCAGTGATTGCTAAAGCAATGAATTTTATTATGCGTGTAAGTGGCGCAGAAGCTTTGAGTAATGTAGCGAGTGCATTTGTTGGTCAAGTGGAAGCACAAGTAATGATTCGCCCTTATTTACCTAGTATGACTAAAAGTGAAATTTTAGCAAGTATGAGTGGAAGTTTAGCTTGTATTGCAGGGGGAATCTTAATTGTTTATGCAAACATGGGTGCGCAAGCAGGTATGGATTTAGCTCCTAAATTAATTACAGCTAGTTTAATGGCTGCACCAGGAGCTTTAGTGATTGCAAAAATTATATTTCCAGAAACCGAAGTTTCACAAACCATGGGAGAAGTGAAACTAGAAGTCAAAAGTCAATATAGCAATACCATTGATGCTATCACACATGGCGCAGGGGATGGTTTTAAAATTGCTATGAATGTGATTGCAATGTTAATTGGTTTTATCGCTTTAATTTCATTAATTGATTGGAGTCTACTTAAAATTGGACATATTTTTAATGCCAATTTAAACTTGAGTTTGAATTTTATATTTGGAAAATTATTTTACCCAATGGCTTGGGCAATGGGTATTCCTGGTGGCGATATACAAAATGCTGCTACCCTTTTGGGACAAAAATTGACCATCAATGAATTTGTTGCCTTTAAAAGTTTAACCAGCAAAGTAGTTCCCATTGTTACTGAAAAAGGTTTATTAATTGTAAGTATCGCCATATGCGGATTTGCTAATTTTAGTAGTGTGGGTATGCTCATTGGAGGTATTGGAGAACTCGCTCCTACCCGCAGAAAGGATTTAGCTGAATTAGGGCTTAAAGCACTTTTATGCGGAACTTTAGCCTCCTATTTATCAGCAAGCATTGCAGGCATTTTAGTTGGATAAAGCCCCTTTTATAAGATTTGGATGAGCTGATTTCCTGTTCCATTTTTTGTATTTAATGCCTAACTTTGTGGGCCTAAAGCAGTCGAATATGAATAAGGGGAATATAGAAGTAGTCTTAGCAGCCGAAACCAATCCTACATTAGCAGCCATTGGAAAAAAAATAATTCAAAATGAACGCATCACTTTTGATGATGGGGTCTATTTATTCGAACATGCAAATCTTCCTTTTGTAGGTGCACTGGCTAATTGGAAAAGAGAATCCTTACATGGAGATGCCACTTATTTCAATAAAAATTTTCATATCGAGCCTACCAATGTTTGTGTCTTCTCTTGTAAATTTTGTTCTTACTCAAAATTATATGCCCACAAAGAAGAAGGTTGGGAGTTGACTATTGATCAAATGTTAAACATTGTAAAGTCTTACGATGGGAAACCTGTCACCGAAGTACATATTGTAGGTGGCGTTCATCCTAAATTAACACTTGATTTTTTCCTAGAATTAATGCGTGCTATTAAAGCACATCGTCCCGAATTACACATCAAAGCTTTTACGCCTGTGGAACTCGATTATATGTTTCGTAAAGCAAAAGTATCAGTTGAAGAAGGAATGCGATTGGCACATGAAGCAGGATTAGATTCTCTCCCAGGTGGCGGTGCCGAAATTTTTCATCCTGAAATTAGAACTGTAATATGTAATGATAAAGCTACAGCGGAAGAATGGCTTCATATACATAAAACTGCACATCAATTAGGTATGCATAGTAATGCAACACTTTTATATGGGCATATTGAAAAAGCATGGCATCGTATTGATCATATGGAGAGATTACGTCAATTACAGGACGAAACAAAAGGATTTAATACATTCATACCTTTGAAATTTAGAAATAAGGACAATGACATGCATGACGTTCCTGAATCTACCTTATTGAATGATTTAAAAATGTATGCCATTTCTCGTTTGTATTTAGATAATTTCCCTCATATCAAAGCTTATTGGCCTATGCTTGGTCGTCAAACAGCTCAATTAACTTTAAGTTATGGTGTGAATGATATTGATGGTACCATTGATGATACCACTAAAATTTATTCTATGGCAGGAAGTGAAGAACAAACCCCTGCGATGACGACTCAGGAATTGGTGAGACTTATTCAACAAGCCAAACGTAAACCTATCGAACGAGGTACTTTATACAATGTAATACAGGATTATTCAAATTATGAATTTGCATTAGACGAAGCTTAGAGTATACTTATCTAATTTTTCAAATTAACATTCTGCTAAAGCTATTGATATTTGTGAAGCCAATCCTCCATCTGCTGTTTCCTTATATTTTGCATTCATATCTAATGCAGTATTCCACATGGTTTGAATGACTTTGTCTAAACTTACTAAAGCAAAATCAGGTTTACTTTGTAGTGCTAATTGAGCAGCCGTAATGGCTTTAATTGCGCCCATTGTATTTCTCTCAATGCAAGGTATTTGTACCAACCCACCCACAGGATCGCAAGTCAAACCAAGATGATGTTCCATTGCAATTTCAGCTGCCATCAAAGTTTGTCTTTGACTACCACCTAGTAATTCGGCCAATCCTGCAGCAGCCATAGCCGAAGAAACTCCTATCTCTGCTTGACATCCACCCATTGCCGCCGAAATGGTGGCACCATTTTTAAATAACATGCCCACTGCACTTGCTGTATATAAAAAAGCACGAATTTGTTTTGGATCTTTCTTATTGCAAAATAAAATGGCATATAGTAGTACCGCAGGAATTACTCCAGCAGCTCCATTGGTAGGTGCTGTGACCACTCTTCCAAATGAGGCATTTTCTTCATTTACAGCTAATGCAAAACAACTCACCCAATCTAAAATATATTTAAAATCATTTCCTCCCTTTTCAATTTGTGCTAACCATTCATCCATGGAAGCACTAGTTTGATGTTGCAGTAAACTATTATTTAATTCATAAGCCCTTCTTTGTACTTTCAATCCACCAGGTAATTCTCCTGGGGTATGACAGCCTTTATAAATACAATCAAGCATCACTTTCCAAATCAAATCAGTTTGCTTAAAAATGGCATTTGCATCATGAAACATCATTTCATTTTCTAAAACAATTTCATGAATATGCAATCCAGATTTCATACAACCATGCAATAGTTCTTCTGTAGTTTTATATTCAAAAGGCAAATCTACTTGGGACTGGTTTGTTGAAGTTGATATATTTTGCTTTGTTCCTGAAACATCAGTAAGCTCTTTTTCAATAAACCCTCCCCCTATTGAATAAAAGGTATTGCTAATCGTTGTTTGATCCGTAAAATGAATGATAAATTGTAAGGCATTAGGATGATAAGGCAATGATTCATTTTTTAAGAAAATAAAATCACGTTCATATATAAAGGGGATATCTCGCTGTTCAGAAAGTAAAATTTGACCATTTTTTTTAATGGCATCTACTTTTTTAATAAGTAAAGAAGTATCTGTCGTCACTGGATCCTCCCCACATAGCCCCATTAAAATGGCGATATCTGTACCATGTCCTTTTCCAGTTTTTGCTAATGACCCATATAATTTAATTTGAATGGTATTAACAAAGTCTAATTTTTGCTGGTCTTTTAGCTCATTGACACATTGCAGAGCAGCTTTCCAAGGCCCAAGAGTATGAGAACTAGAAGGGCCCACTCCTATTTTAAACATGTCAAAAACGGAAATAAACTTTTCTTGATTCATATCCAAATGTATGTTAGTTTTTATTACATTTGATTATGAAAAGGTATTTTTTATTTCTTGCCCTTCATGTAAGTACCACTTTGACCTTTGGTCAAAATGATACTTCACTATTACGCCAGTTAATGGCTACTCAACCAGAACAATTTGGTTCCTTTTTAAAAGATCCCTCTGCCAACAGAATACAAATTATTTATACTCAAATAGACAGGGATAAAAATAATATTCCACATTTTAAAGAATTTACCTATCGTTTAAATCCTGATGAATATTTTTACCCTGCAAGCACTGTTAAGTTTCCTTTATCTGTATTAGCACTTGAAAAATTAAATAATTTAAATATTAAAGGTTTAGATAAAACCACCAAAGCGGTATACGATAGTGCCAACTCAAGACAACAACAAATTTATAATAATCCATACGCTCAGGATGGTCGCCAAAATATAGAACAAGCAATCAAAGAAATACTTTTGGTAAGTAGTAATGATGCTGCTAATAGATTGTATGAATTTTTAGGACAAAAATATATTCATGATCAGTTAGCGAGTAAGGGTTATCCAAATGTGTACATCCGGAATCGATTGGATTTAGGTAGAACTGCTGATGAAAACAGACACACGCCTTTGGTGAGTTTTTATGATGATAGTGATCGTTTGGTTTATCAGCAACCTCCTCAATACAATACTGATTCACTGCCCAATTACAATGTTTTTTTAGATAAAGCTTATTATAATAACAAGGATTCTCTGATACATGCTCCTTTTGATTTTTCAATAAAAAATAGAATATCATTGAGTGATTTACATCATATCATGCAATCTGTTATTTTTTATGATCAAACACCTACCAAACAAAGATTTAATTTAAGTTTAGCTGACCGTCAATTTTTATTAAAATGGATGCGGACGCTTCCTTACGAATCAATATACCCTACCTACGATACAACCGAATATTGGGCCACATATAGCAAGTTTGTATTAATGGGTTCCGAAAAAGTTCCTATGCCTAAACATATTAAAATTTTTAACAAAGAAGGAGATGCTTATGGTTTCTTACTAGACAATGCATATGTAGTGGATACTTTGAACAAAGTGGAATTTATGTTGAGTGCTGTGATTTATTGTAATAGTGATGGAATTCAAAATGATAATAAATATGACTATGATTCAGTCGGCTTTCCCTTTTACAAGCATATTGGTGAATTAGTATATCAATATGAATTGCAACGTAAAAAGAATTACCTACCCAATTTTGACAGTTTGTTGAATTATTAACATACACTGCATAATTTCCTTGCCTTTAAAACACAAAACTTACACGTGTTTGCGAATTATTTGCGAAATTTGAAGGATCAAATAAATTAATATGATTTTATCTTCTTTATTAAACCGATTTAGTGAACCAGAAACCTTGAAAATGGCCAAATTAGGTCGTGAATTACGTGCTCAAGGAATTGATGTGATTGACCTTAGTTTAGGTGAACCAGATTTTGATACGCCTCAACATATCAAAGATGCCGCTATTAAAGCCATCAACGATAACTGGAGTCACTACACTCCTGTCGCAGGTTTTTTAGATTTACGCGAAGCCGTATGTAGTAAGCTAAAACGTGATAATAATTTAGATTACAAACCTGAACAAATTGTAACATCTACTGGAGCTAAACAAAGTTTAGCCAATGCCATACTTGCTTTGGTGGATGATGGCGATGAAGTGATTATACCCACTCCTTATTGGGTGACTTATTCCGAATTAGTAAAAATTGCAAGAGGAAAAGTAGTTGAAATTAGAAGTACCGTAGAAGACGGATTTAAAGTATCACCAGCACAAATTGAAGCTGCTATTACGCCAAATACAAAAGTATTTATGTTTTCCTCCCCTTGTAACCCATCAGGAGCTGTTTACAGTAAAGATGAATTAGAAGCTTTGGCCAATTTATTTAAGAAATATCCAGGCATTACTATTCTATCTGACGAAATTTATGAATACATCAACTTTGTAGGCAA
>JAFMJX010000252.1 GCA_017853235.1 Chitinophagaceae bacterium
AATACCAAGTATATTTTGCCCCGTCAATTTTTTTGGCAGGTCTGAAGTAAATATTATCCCTAGAGAATTTCACGTCGGGTTGAAACCAGTTCGTTATTCCACCATAACCTGCGCGGCTTATTAAAATTTCATTTTCTATATTTTTACCAAAGCATGGGTCATAATTCTCACACTCTGGGTTTTTGGGATCGTAACAGTGGGTTTTACGACAGCTGCCTATTGCCAGCAGCAAACTCAGTAAAACAAGACTGAGTAGGCCAATTTGTATTTGGTTTTTCATGATGGTGTTATTTTTGGTTGAGTAAAGCTTCTATTTTCTGGAGTCGGATTTCTTGGGTTGTTATCTGTTTTTTCTGTTCTGAAATTAGCTGTTGTTGAGACTTCAGTTGCTTTTGCTGTTCAATAGCATACAGGGTCAGTTCTTCTATTTTTTGTTGCTGTAGTACTTGCAATTCGCCTACATCTTGACCGTTATTCACCACATCTTTTTCGCAAGGTAAGCCTGGTAGGTGTTGGTTGGTTTGTATAAAACTATCAACCTGGGAAAGTGACATCAGCCGATACGTGGGTGAAAATACTGCATCGGGCCACCATTTGGTGTTTACGGTTAGTTTTGTGCAACGAAAGTTTCCTCGTAATTCGGTATTGCCATTATGCTCTATTCTCAATCCTCCTGCATTGAGTGAATTAGTATGTGGTGCAATAACGATTGCACCATTGCTGTCAGCGCCATTAAATCCGAGTCCGTTAGAAAAAACTAAACCGATATCTTCTGCATGGCTTATTGCATTATAACCCATATATCCGAGCCTTGGAATTATAGCAATATGTCTTGTGAAAGTTTGTTTTATTGGTGCACCACCTGTATTGGTTCTTTGTGGCAAATTAGTTGCGGAATATGGCAATACATTTCCAAAAATAGCTACGGGAATATTTTTAATGTTGGCGTCTTGGACATCTAATGCCGCTCTTGGGTCTTCAGTATTGAAACCACTATTCCCATCAGGCATTACAATAAATCGGGATTTTAAACTGCCTTGCACATATGCGTTAGGGTATTCAACTGTTCTAGCTTGTAAAATAGGTTGCTGAAAACTACGTAAATTTAAAGTTGGTGATGCAGCATTTGGTCCCGCTGTATTTAATGGACTGTAATATGAAAATGGAATTGTTCCTAGTGCAAAGGGCACTGGCCCCCAGCTTAATTTGGGCTCACCATTGTCACCATTGAAAAGAGTATGCATCGGATCGAAAATCCAGTCATTATTCCAAGCTCCGACACCCACAACATTGGGCTGACAATATTCTTTTGTAATTATCAGACCTTTGCTGCCTAATGTTCCGCTAATATCACAATATCGAAATTCACCCCATCCATCTGGGGCTTTTACTCTTCCAACACCTAAAGCTGAAGGTGTTAATGAGTTTGCAGTGCTGAAACCTGTTGGAGGTGCTAATACTTGTTCAAATGGGCCAGGGCTTTGAGCTTTTAGTTTTAATGCTGCAGTTGACAAAAAAACAACCGTAGTAATCGTCAATGAAAACAAAGGTCCAGTGAATTTGAAATGTTTTTTCATGTGTATATTGCTGATTATAATTATTCGATGTTAGTATAAAATTCAAGCAAACCTAATGTGATTAAACATAACACTCGTGATACATTTATATCATGACCGTCGTTTTTTTTATATTTTCTTTGTGCAGTAACTTAAAAATAATAAATATGACAAACAATCCACATCTAATTTCATTGGCAGAAGCTGCCGTAATGACACATGCTTATCAAAATGCTACTCAATTTCAAGGAATGACCGTAGCTTGTATGATGGACAATAATGCTTATCAACAAGTAATGACTCAACCAGGTTGTACTAGTGTTAGAACGTATTTTGCTCTTGATGATCTGAATAATTTAACCATTGTTGTTGTTGGCGTTGATGCACAGGGGAATGACATTTCAAGCGGTATAATTATGGAAAGAGCTCATCGATGCCCAATTTTGTGCAATAAAAACTCTCCACTTATGAAATGATTATCTATTCGTATTTAGAAATTTTCCTAATAGCAATTCTTAATATTAGAGTTTGCTGTTATTCACGTGTTCATTTCAATGTTGTAAAATCCAATTTTGAGATTTTACTTTATATATTCGCTGTTTTTATAGATAGTTTAGTGTCCATTATTTTTGATGAAAACAATTCGATTACAATAATATTTGACGTTGTTTTCCCATTGACGATAATAATTCCAATATTAGCAAGACAAAAAGGTAAATCACACAAATTGTTATTGATGTTATTTGTCCCTTTTTCCTATTTTGCACTGATGCCAACGAATGATGAAATTAGGTATTTACTATACGTATTGTGTATGATGATTTTATTTATTTATTCGATAATACTAACATTAGGCTCTGGTAAAGATTTAAAAAAGTCTCCGATGTATCTATTATTTGCATTAGATTTTTTAATCACGACAATTCTTCAACAATTGTATGGGCGTAAGGTCAATTGGGTAGATTCAAAATATGTTGGATATGTTGGTTTTGTTGTGTTGTTTTTCTATTTAATCAATCTAATTTTAGCACATGTCTATATCAGGAGATTCTTTAATAATTAGCTTGTCTCTAATTCTGCTGCCAGCAATCATTGCTCTAATTGGAACTTTGCTATACAGTTACTTTGTAATTAAAAGGTATAAAATGGTATTGGGAAGATTGTTTCGCAGTAGTTTCCGTGGAGTAGATACAGAAAGAAAAAGAATAGCCTCTGAACTGCATGACCATCTTGCGATTCATTCAATATCCTTTTCGGAAGATTTAAATGAATTGAAAAATAGATTGCAGGGACAAGATTTGAGAATTGTTGAGCGACTTGAAAATGATTTCAGTATATTCAAATATAAAACGCATCAGATAGTTGAATATATGTATCCCAAAGTTCTATTTGATG
>JAFMJX010000253.1 GCA_017853235.1 Chitinophagaceae bacterium
TTATGTGCTGGTCAATTGAATGCTCAAAAAGGCAAATGGATCAGCTTGTTTGATGGCAAAACAACTAAAGGCTGGCATAGCTATGGCAAAGAGGTAGCAGGTGCTGCTTGGAAAGTAGAAGACGGCGCTATCACATTAGATCCTTCTCAAAAAAATGATTGGCAAGTAAGAGACGGCGGGGACCTTGTTTCCGCAGATAGTTTTGATGATTTTCATTTACAACTTGAGTGGAAAATTGCAAAAAATGGGAATAGCGGTATCATATTTTTTATACAAGATGACGCAGTGAAATACAAAAATACATGGTATACAGGTCCTGAAATGCAAGTGTTAGATAATGATGGTCATGGTGATGGAAAAATTTTTAAACACAGAGCAGGTAATTTATACGATTTAGTAGCAGGCAAGGAAGGCGTGGTCAAAGCTGTGGGCGAATGGAATAAAGTAGATATCATTGCTGAAAAAGGAAAATTAACTTTCAAATTAAATGATACTGAAGTGCTTTCTACCACTTATGGCGATGACAATTGGAAAGAACTAATTAAAAATAGTAAGTTCTCTAAAGGAGAATCTCCTGATTTTGGAAAAGTATTTTCTGGGCATATTGGTTTACAAGATCATGGCGACCGCGTATACTATCGAAACATTCGTATTCAAAGATTATAATTCAAATAGTGCAAACTATTCATGAATCATTTATGCGTCAGGCCCTCGTGCAAGCACAGAGGGCCTTTGACGCTGATGAAGTGCCTGTAGGGGCAATTGTTGTCATGAACAATCAAATTGTTGGCAAAGGGTACAATCAAGTGCAACTGCTCAAAGATGTAACTGCGCACGCCGAAATATTAGCTATTAGTAGCGCTTGTGAAAATTTACAATCCAAATACTTACCCGAAGCAACTTTATATGTCACCATCGAACCCTGTTTAATGTGTGCAGGAGCCTTGTATTGGAATAAAATTGGTCATATTGTATTTGGCGCCTATGATATTAAAAACAGTTATCGTAGAGTGACCGAAAAAAATCCTTTCCACCCTTCTACGACCCTTCTTGGTGGTATTTTAGAAGAAGAATGCGCCTCCTTAATGCAAGCTTTTTTTAAAGCAAAGCGATAATCCCTTTTCTATTTTGGAAAAAAAAACAGCCAGCCACTTATTGTAGAAGAAAGGGGTGTAAATTTGTACTTCATTCTGAAATACAATAAATAAAAAAATATGTCATTTACATTACCTGCGTTACCCTACGCACACGAAGCATTGGAGCCTCATTTTGATACTTTAACCATGCAAATTCATCATGGGAAACATCATCAAGCTTATGTTGATAATTTAAACAAAGCAATAGCAGGAACCCCTAACGAAGGAAAAACTTTAGAAGAATTAGTAGCTGTTGCTGGAAGCATTAGCCCTGCCGTAAGAAATAATGGTGGTGGACATTGGAACCATAGCTTTTTTTGGGCAAGTTTAGCACCTCAAGCAGGTGGTACACCAACAGGTGCATTAGCAGATGCCATCCATGCTGCTTTTGGAAGTTTTGATACTTTCAAAGAAAAATTTGCTGCAGCAGGTATGACTCGTTTTGGAAGTGGTTGGGCTTGGTTAATTGTTAAAGACGGAAAATTAGAAGTAAGTTCTACTCCAAATCAAGATAACCCTTTAATGGATGTAGCTGAAGTAAAAGGTACTCCATTGTTAGGAGCGGATGTTTGGGAGCATGCTTATTATTTAAAATATCAAAACAGAAGAGCTGATTATTTAGCTGCTTTTTGGAATGTCGTAAATTGGACAGTAGTTGCTGAACGCTTTGCTGCTGCCAAATAAAAAAACGCATAGGTATTAAAAATCCGCTTCTAACTTAGAAGCGGATTTTTTTTTAGGTATAGGTTGCGTAAGTTTTGAGTGAACGAGATGCTAAGGCACAGGATCGTAGCCATGCCCCCCACCAGGCCTACATTGACTTAATCTTTTAACACCTAAATAAATGCCTTTAAAGGGACCATATTTTTCAATGGCTTCTGCGGTATACTGAGAACAAGTAGGAGTAAAACGACATTTACTACCTCCTAAATAGGGAGATAATGCATATTGATAAAAACGAATCAACATTACAAATGGGAATGCACTAATTTTTTTGAGCGTTTTAATATAATTGGATTGAATCGACATTTTTTATTTTAACTTATCTGCAAGTTTTTGTAACACAATTTTTATTTTTTCTTGAATCTCCGCTTGTGAAATAATTTGTGCTTCAGTATATAAAAAAAATAAGTTGAGTCTCTTATTTTCTATATGAATGGAACGCAAAAAAGCAGGTCGCTCTAAACGGTAACCTTCACGCAATAACCTTTTTACTTTGTTGCGCATGACTGCTTTTCTAAAATGTCTACTTGGTGCACTTACCCCTGCTTGCAATACTCCTTTTGCAAAGGTTCCTACTGGAATAACTGCTCCATCTTCCCATTCAATAGTATACAATAGGCGAATGGGCCCTGCCGAAAAAGCATTGCCTTTTGCAAACAAATATTGAGTTTGCTTACGGCTTTTAAGCTTATCTTTTTTTTGATATGTGAATGTCTTGGTCAAGGTGAAGCATTAAAAAAGTCCTTCCCGAATGACGGGAAGGACTTTAAAATTATTGAATTTCGAGTGAAAGCGAGAAGCTAAAATTGAATTATTAATTCAAATTACTTCAATCCTTTTTCACTTGATACTGTTAGTTTTTTACGTCCTTTCTTTCTACGGCTTGCTAAAACTTTACGTCCATTAGCAGTTTCCATACGCTTACGGAATCCGTGAACAGATTTACGACGACGTTTATGTGGTTGGAATGTACGTTTCATAGTGTGTCTTAAATTTTTTCTTTCGGTACTTAAATTTCGTTTTCGTCCTGTTCCTAATAGCAGTCACCATACCACTACCTGTGAAAGGACGGCAAAAATAGGGTATTTTT
>JAFMJX010000254.1 GCA_017853235.1 Chitinophagaceae bacterium
ATTAAAGCAAGAACAGTGGAAGTGGTTTGCATTCCATCAATAACAACTAAAGCTTCGTTGTTTCCTGTTAAAGAACGGTAACCACGAAGTACCACCTTAACGGAAGGATCCACTGAGTTGTTAACTGTATAAATAGCCAAACCAGAAACTTTACCAGCAAGTGCTTGCGTTAATTGTGGAGAACGTCCCACGGTAATATCATCATTGGAAACTTTTGCATAAGAATATCCAATTTCTTTAGATTTCTTTCGGATACCTTGAGCAGTTACCACAACATTTTCAAGTTGATCCACTTGACGATTCAAAACAATGCTCAAATTAGTGCTGCTAGCTTTTACTTCTGTAGAAGCAAACCCAGTGGCGCTAATTTGTAAAGTGGCAGTCGCGGCCGCATTAATTTTGAAATTTCCTTTTTCGTCAGCTACTATAGCTGAAGTTTGTCCTTTAATTTTGACTGTTGCAAAACCAACACCAGCGCCGCTCTCATCTTTCACCGAACCGGATACTTGACGAACTTGAGCAGAAGCCGTTATAATGGTACATAAAACAGCCAAGAGAAGGGAAGTTAAAATTTTCTTCATTTGCTTTTTGTTTTACTTTAGTTTTAAAGTTAATACAAAAAATAAACATATGTTAATGCTTCGTTAAGAAAAATGCAATATTTTATGAATAACCTTAATATTTATATATTAAAATATTGATATTCAATGTTTTAAACAATTTTATATTTTTAATAATAAAGAATTTAAATCTTTAATTAAATAATATTATATATTACAATATTTTATATATACTTAATAAATATTATATGATTTATTAAGTATATATATTTTCATCTAATAAACTGCTTTTTTATTTAAAAAAGTAATCATTTACTTCCCTTCTCAAAAAATTTAAACTTTGTGTCTAATGCTATTTAAAACTTAGATGGATTTTATTTTCAAAACTTTAAAAATTAGATAACGAAAAGTAATGGGAGATTTATTTTTTTGAGAAAATGGACAAAAAAATCATTTTATAGTGCTTAATTGATACCCAAAGAACTTTACAAAAATAATTTTATTAAGAAAAGCTGCTGAGTTATAAACATAATTTTTATTAGGAGCTAGAATGATGAATCTCATTGGGTTTGAGTGATATTGGATTCAAAATATGTTGTAATTTTCAGCCTTATAAATAATTCATTCCCTATGGGTGCGATTTCGTTGATTGCTTTATTAGTCGCCGCTATTGCTTTTTCTGCTGGCGGTATTTTAGTAGGTAAAATTTTAGTGAAAGGAAGTAGTAATCCTCAAAAAGGTCAAGCATACGAATGTGGTATACCTACCGACACTTCACCTTGGCATCAGTTTAACGTAGGCTATTATTTATTTGCTTTATTGTTTTTAATTTTTGATGTAGAATTAGTTTTCCTTTATCCATGGGCCGTTGTAGTTAAGAAAATTGGAATTGTAGCACTCATCGAAATCATTGTATTCATATTTATTTTATTCATGGGTTTTTTATACGCCCATAAAAAAGGAGCTTTAAAATGGAATTAAACGAAACTCTAAAAGGGAAAGAAGCTTTCCCTGGCATGATTCATGAAACACCTGGTGGTGGAATTGTGGTAAGCACTTTTGACAGCATCATTAATTGGGCCCGCTCTAATTCATTGTGGCCTTTATCTTTTGCAACTAGTTGTTGTGGTATTGAAATGATGTCCACTGCTTCTGCTAAATATGATTTTTCTCGTTTTGGTTTTGAAGTTGCACGTGCTTCTCCAAGACAAGCTGATGTCATCATCATAGCTGGAACCATAGTGAATAAAATGGCTCCAGTGTTAAAGAGGTTATATGATCAAATGGCAGATCCAAAGTATGTTATAGCCATGGGCGCATGTGCGATTAGTGGTGGGCCTTTTTTTTATAATACCTATTCGGTTGTGAAAGGGGCCGATCATATTATTCCAGTGGATGTGTATATTCCAGGATGTCCTCCACGACCTGAAGCATTACTTCATTCTCTCATATCATTACAAGAAAAAATTAAAATGGGAATGACTCGTGAACAAATTAGAGTTGATTTTAAAACGGTATAATAGTATTAAGAATTTAGTATAAAAATTATGACAAACGAAGCCATTAAAGAATTCATTACTGCAACAATACCTTCGGCAAGTTTTGACGAAACTGGCGAATGGTTAAATATACAAATTGAATCAAGTCAATTATTAACAATTGCAAAAGCATTACGTGAAGGTGCCACACATATGGACTATTTGTTTTGTCTTACATGTGTAGATTGGAAAACACATCTCACAATGGTGTACCATTTATCATCAACACAATATCGTAATAGTATTGTAGTAAAAGCAAATTTAGATCGCAACCAACCAAGTATACAAACATTGTCCTTTATTTGGCGTACTGCAGAATTTCATGAACGCGAAGTTTTTGAAATGTTTGGTGTTCAATTTGAAAATCATCCTGATTTGAGAAAACTTATTTTAGAAGATGAATTTAAAGGCTTCCCGTTAAGAAAAGATTTCGAAGATCCAATCAACATGATAAAATTATAATAGCCACATGCTACAAGAAACTGAAATCATAAAGGATACTACTCATTTAGGGGACGAAGGTGAATTGGTTATAAACATGGGACCACAGCACCCTGCTACACATGGTGTATTACATTTAGTGGTGACTTTGAATGGTGAAACCATAAAAAAAATTGAACCACATCTTGGATATATTCACAGATCTATCGAAAAAATGTGCGAAAGCTTAACCTACCGTCAATTTATTTATGTTACAAGTAGAATGGATTACTTGTCTTCACATATCAATAATTTAGGATGTGCTTTATTGGTTGAAAAAGGAATGCAAATTGAAGTACCCGAACGTGCAAAATATATACGTGTAATTTTAAGTGAATTAACCCGTATTGCATCTCATGAATTATGGTTA
>JAFMJX010000033.1 GCA_017853235.1 Chitinophagaceae bacterium
TAATTTAATTAAATATCAACGGGATATTTAACTTCAAACTATAATTACGTCCCATATTAAATACGCCTGTTCTTCCTGTTACAATATTATCAGCTGTGTATTTTAATCTACTTAAATGATTTTGATACGCTACATCGGTTATATTTTGTGCCATCAATGAAATACTAAACAGTTGTTTGTTTTTTTGAGTGACCTGTGTGCCTATTCCTATATTAATTAGAGTATATCCTGGAGTTTTGGTTTCGGTATGATATCCAGTAAATGGATTCCCTTGTTTGGCAACATTATCAAATTGAATGGAAGCGTAGGTATTTTTTAAGTTAGAATGGTTTTTGGGTAACTCATACCTTAATTCTGCAATCCATCTTAATGCTGGGATATTTGGCAAATTATAACTGCCATCTAAAGCCTTTTCAAATAAACCCTTCACATAGGACACTGTATTTTCAATATGCAATCCGTCTATAGGATGTGGATGAATGTCTAAATTAATTTCGGCACCATATAATTTTGCATTTTGTTGTTGATACGCAAATGCATAATAGGTTTTATTCGCGACCTGTATAATTGAATCCGTTCCTTTTTTATTCTCCAATTTTTGATAAAAAATATAATGAGTCACATGATTGTAAAATACATTTCCAGTAAAAGATACATGTTCACCCGTCCACTCTGTACCCAAATCAATTTGCATACTTTGTTCAGACAATAAATTTTGGTTACCATACTCGTATCGATTGGTTCCCTCGTGTGCGCCATTACTTCCTAATTCCGATAAATTAGGTGCACGGTAACCTCTCGCTATATTCCACTTTAATACCCAATCACTATTTAATTCATAGGTCATTCCTAAGGATCCTGCTACATCCCCGTAATTTTTTTGTAGCTGGTTAAATTGAATATTCTTTTTATCCATTCTTAATCCTCCACTCCAATTAAATTGATCTAATTTTTTTTGGGTATAAAAAAAGACACCGGCCTCCAAAGAAGTATATTCTGGTATGAGTGCTTCCACCCCTTTATTTTTATTTTGTTGGCTTAATCCGTTTACGCCAATCGTATGTTTCCAATTATTTTTTTCGGGAAATAAATATTGTATAGAATAGTTAAATGTCCCTAAATCAAAATATAAACTTTTTTCATTGGGCACTAAAACATTTCCAAATTCTTGTCTTTGATTGCGTTGATAGGCAATATTAGCTTTTAACTTACCTCCACCCCAATTCACACTATTGTCCCAAATATATTTGGTATGTTGTATGTATTGATAAGGGATTTGTGGCGTGAAAGAAGAAAAATCATTTTGTGTTGCGACTACTTCTTCCATAGTTCCTTTGTTGTTGATTGCTTTTATGAAAGCGCCTGTATCATCGCGCTCCCCTTCAATCATCCCTAATTTTTGAGTGAACTTATTAATAATGAAATGACTGTATCCCCAATCTCTTTCTATTCCCATAAATCCCCCACCATTCAATTCACTAAATTTAGAATTGAATACGTAGCCATCAAATTTATTTTTATAATCACTTGCTCTTTTACTGCTCATATTAAAGCCCCATACAAATCCATTTTGATTACCTGCTAGATCAAAATGATACCCTTGTAAGTGATTATTAGATTGGTAATTACTAAACACATTTCCTCTCACCGATCCTGCAGCTACCGGCACATTGGAGGTAATATTAATGACACCACTCAATGCCTCGCTACCGTATATAATGGATGCAGGTACTTTTAAAACTTCGGTACGTGTTACATTATATTCATCTATTTCAATGCCATGCTCGTCACCCCATTGTTGTCCTTCCTGTCTTACTCCATCATTTAATACCACTACTCTATTATATCCTAAGCCTCTGATGACTGGTTTTGAAATCGCAGGTCCAGTACTTAATTGTGTCACACCTGGTGTTTTACTTAATGCATCAATGAAATTGGTTGACGCAGTTTTAAATAAATCATCTTTGCGAATCACATTAATAGGCGTTGGTGTTTTTTTAGAAGAAGTGGCTCTTATAAAACTGGTTACAGTAGCATTTGCATTTTCAATGACCGCATGATTGAGTGTGAAGTTTTTTTCGGTATTCATTGTGATAGTAATGTTGGTAGTCACTACACTATACCCCACATAACTCACTTCTACTATATAATTACCTGTTGGTAGATTGATTTGAAACAATCCTTGATCGTTGGTAGTCACTCCCTTTTTGAGTTCTGGAAAATAAACCGACGCTCCTTGCAATGCCTGCTTAGTAGACTCGTCTGTCACTTTGCCTTTTAATGTTACATTTTGCAACATCATATTTGAATCATGGGCATAACTAATTGCATGTATGCCTAGGAGTGAATAAAATAATATCAGAAAATATTTAAACATAATGAATGCGCAGTTTTTTAAGAACAATAGGAATTGATAAAAGGATATCTAATTTTTTAGCATCCCTTTTTCCCAAATAAATTTCATGGAATAAACTATCCTATTACTACTGGGGGACCTCTGGATTCAAATGAAAATGGAACTAATAAATAAGTAAGCGCAATTAAAGAAGTGTTTTTAATGACCCTTACTGGAGGAGCTGCTACTTCATGTGTACAAGAAAAATCTAAAAAAGGGGAAGCCACTACTAAATTATCGTAGCTACAATGAATACTTGATTTTTCAACCTGCGCTATAGGAGCGTCTTTATGAACATTACATTTTGCAGGATCGGAATGTTTGGCCACCAAATCATGAATTGATTTTTGCGGCGTAATGCTAAACGCAAAAACCAATAGCATCACTAATGCTATAATTTGTCGTATGGTTTTTTGGTATAACATATTTCCTTTGCAATTACACTTCAAAGTTACAGCAAAATGTTGATGGCAAAACCTGTTTAATAAATCGCTTCGCCTATTGGATGCGCTGCTTTAAAGGGGTATCCTATTAACTTAGTGATGGTGGCTGCTAATTGCTTTTGATACAATTGCTGTGTTTTGGTTTGTTCGCCCAAGGAGCCAATTTGTTTTAAATGGGGTCCTAATAATGCAAACCAAATACAATTCGCTCCTTTTACATCAGCACCATGTGTGGTCCATTCACTTCCAAAACCTCTTCCATGATCGGTGGTGATTAAAATGTAAGTATTGTTTTGATACCCTTTGGTATTTTGTACATAAGTCCAAATATCATTTAACCAAGCATCTACTTGATGTGCTGCATCTAAATAATTACTATAATTGGCATGATGCGCCCACTCATCTGTTTCACCATAACTAATATACATTACTTTAGGTTGTTTGGTTTTTAAATAATGCATTGCTTGGTAATGTGTGAATACATCCAAACATTCTACTTTTTTAAATGGCTGATAACTATCCTTTAATAAATTACTTAAGTTTTCTGAAATAGGATCTTTTAATATTGAGGACACCGATTCAAAACCATTAATCACCGGAAACCCTGATACAGCCTCATTTAAAATACGATCGTATGCATCCCAAGCAGCAAACGCTGCTACTTTGCCTTTATATTCTTTTTGAGTATTTAAAAAGCCTAAAAAATTAGAATAAGGATTGGGAGGATAATCATTACTATTTATAATACTATCTGGGTATCCAGTAAAAATTTCATTGTATCCAGGATATGAAAACCAATGTGGATTAGCAACGTTCACTTTGTTTTCTTTAAATCTGTTTCCATATAATTGTCCTTGGGTAGCCACTGTATTCCAAATAAAAGGAAGTAATAATTTTTGACGCTCACTCACTGTTGCTGCTCCATATTTTTTATATAAATACGCACTGTCCCCATGATTAAAAATTTTTTGATTGGCTAAATCAAAATCCATTCCATTAAAAACTTCCTGCCATCTAAACCCATCGGTGGTAATCACTATTAAATTGGGTGCTTCGTTGGTTTCATTTTTATATGTGGTGTTTGTTTGTGCCTGAACCTTAGTGATTGAAAAAATGGCCAACACAAAACAGGCTAGCAAAGTAGTTGAGACAATATGAGTGGGTGTGTTTTTTAGATGCATACTTATATTATATACCCTCAAAATAGGCAAGATTTTGCTTTCACTAAAGGCTATTTACATGAATTCCATATTAATTTTAAACTAAAACCTATTGATTTTGAACCTTTTAGTTAGTTTATTGTTAAACTAATAAGCTGATTTTCAAATATTTAATTGGAAGATATTGCTTTATTACTTAATTTTGTTGTTTAAACATTGAATTTATGAAACTAATTGACGCTCTTAACTGGAGATATGCCGCTAAAAGAATGAATGGTAATAAAATCCCCGCTGAAAAATTAAATACTATTTTGGATGCCGCACGTTTGGCTCCTAGTTCCTTTGGTTTGACTCCCTACAATATTATTGTAGTAGAAGATGAAGAAACAAGAAAAAAATTGTTGCCTCATTTTTACAATCAACCTCAAATCACTGAATCTTCTGCTGTTATTATTTTTGCTACATGGAATACGATTACCGAAAATGAAGTAGCGAATTACATGGCTGAAATCGCAGAACAAAGATCTATGCCAGTAGAAGGTTTGAAAGATTTTGCCAACTACATTAATGGTTCTATCAAAAATTTAACTCCCGAACAATTACAAATTTGGGCTGCTAAACAAACATACATCGCTTTAGGTTTTGCTTTAGTGGCTGCTGCTACAGAAGAAGTAGATGCTACTCCAATGGAAGGTTTTGTTCCTGCAGGTGTAGATGAAGTTTTAGGTTTAACAGAAGCTGGTTTACACAGCGCTGTTGCAATTACTTTAGGTTATAGAGATGCCGCTAGCGATTATTTAGTGAACGCTAAAAAAGTAAGACGTGATCATGCAAAGTTGATCATCAAAAAATAATTTTCATAGGTGGTTTTAAGCAAGCAATCGATTAAGCCTTCCCAATTTTGGGAGGGCTTTTTTATGTATCCACAATTATAAATATTGAATTTACCTCAACCTGGATAAAAAAAAGATAAACTTACAATATATAAACGCAGTAATTATACGGTAAAAGGGTATCATTGAATGACCTATCATGCACTTAATCAATTACTTAGATTATATTTATGCGCATATTTTTTATTTATACGTATATTTGTAAACAATTACATTTATACGAAATGAAAGCTAGATTAAATATTACAATTGAAGAACCGCTTTTGAAAGAAGTAAAGCATTATGCTTCAAAACAAAACGTAAGTGTTTCGGAGTTGGTCGAAAACTATTTTAAAGCAATTGTAAAACCAAAACAGAAAAAATCATTTAATGAAATGATAGAATCATTACCTAAACCTGAGATTTCTGAAAAAATGAATATGATGGATTTATACAATGAATTCAAAATAAATGAAAATCAAAATGGGTAATAAAATTTTTTTAGACGCAAATGTATTGCTGGATCATTGTTTACAAAGAGAGAATTACAAATATTCAAAAATAATTTTTGACAAAATTGAAAATGGCCAAATACGTGCATACATAAATGGTTCAATAATTCATATATTAAGTTATATACTCTCAAAAGTATATGGTTCAAAAAAAACAAAAATTATTTTAGAAGCATTGATGGTTGATTTGAATATAGTTGATTTACCAAAAGAAATAATTATACAAGCACTTCATTCAAAAATTGAAGACATAGAGGATGCGCTTCAATATTTTTCGGCAATTCATTATAAGATGGATTATTTAATAACAAACGATAAAAATTTTATAAAGTTAAATAGTTCTTACCTTCCTATTTTTACCACTGCTGATTATATAAATAATGATATGTAAATTAGTAAAGATGACTCACTATCGCATCATCCATTGTTTAAACGTTTCATATTTAGCTGGTATAGGAATAGATACTTCTTCTCGATTTAATAAATAGGCTACCGAAGATGGTATTGGGATAGACTGCCCAATAGCTTCCTCCACTACTTCGGGAAACTTCACTGGATGCGCTGTTTCAAGGATGAGCGCGTGAATAGATGCATTTAGTTCTTGTTCTTTAATAAACTTTTCGGCTGCATTAAATGCAACTGCGCCATGTGGGTCTAAAATATAATTAAACGTTTTAAATACGCGTGCAATAGTTGACTTAGTGTCACTATCACTAATTTGATAACTTTTTAATTGCGAAGTAAGTTGTTCAAAATTTTGTTGCATGATTTCCATGATGCGTACAAAATTACTGGGATCACCCACATCCATCGCATTAGATATAGTCGCTACTGCTTTTTTAACCTCATAATTTTGTGTTGCCAAATATCGCGTCACCACATCATTGGCATTGCATGCCGCTACAAATTGTCCAATAGGTAAACCACTTGCTTTTGCCATCATGCCGGCACAAATATTCCCAAAATTTCCACTTGGTACTACCACATGCATTGGTACGTCATCACCATACTTAGCTACCCAATCCTGCCATGCGAAAAAATAATACAATTGTTGTGGGAGCCATCTTGCTACGTTGATGGAATTAGCAGAGGTTAAATGGTACTTTTCATTAAGAGTTGCATCCATGAAGGCTTCTTTCACAATTGCTTGACAATCATCAAAACTTCCTGCTACTTCTAATGCTGTTATATTTTGACCACAGGTAGTTAATTGTAATTCCTGGATGGGACTCACTTTCCCTTTTGGATATAATATGATTACGGAGACTCCTTCAACGCCTAAAAAGCCATTGGCCACTGCACCGCCGGTGTCTCCAGAAGTTGCCACTAATACCGTTGTATTTTTTACAGTAGTAGCATGACGAATATTTTCTTTAGATGATTTAGAAATATTTTCTTTTGCAAAATATCCCAAACATCTACTCATGAATCTTGCACCTACATCCTTAAATGCTAATGTGGGTCCGTGAAATAATTCTAATGTATCAATTTGATTTGTAATGGATACTGTGGGGAAATTAAAATCAATCGTTTCCTTACATATTTGTTGTAAACTAATATCATCTATAGTGCCGCCCACATAAGGTCGCATCACTTCAAAAGCCAATTGTTCTTTAGGTAATGTTTTAAATCGTTGAATGGTGGATGCATCCAAAACTGGTATACTGGTTGGAAAATACAATCCTTTATCTGGCGCCTGTCCTGTGATGGCTGCTGTTTTAAAATCTACTAAAGCAGATTGTTTTTTTAAACTATAATACTGCATATTAGTTTTTGGTTTCTATTTCAACCCCTGCTGGATTAATAGTGGTCACATAAGTATGATGCGGTAACCCAATACTGTCATATAATGCTTTCATTTTTGCTTGCACTAACAATGCGATGTCCTTGGTTTTGCTTAGCATAAAAATAGAGGGACCTGATCCTGATATTCCTCCGCCTAATGCTCCCGCTTCCTTACATTGTTTTTTTAGTTCATCAAATCCTGGAATTAAGATAGATCTCACAGGTTCTATAATCACATCTTCCAAGGACCTTCCTATTAAATCATAATCTGATTTCATTAGTCCTGCCACTAATCCCGCAATATTTCCCCATTGCTTGATAGCATCTTTTAATAATACTTGTTGCCTTAAAATACTTCTGGCATCCGAAGTGCGTACTTCAATTTGTGGATGCACAATGGTCACATATAATTGAGGAGAAGGTAATGTGATAATTTCTAAGGGAAAGATAGATCTCACTAAAGTAACCCCTCCATGAATACAGGGTGCAATATTATCGGCATGTTTTACACCGGATGCAACTTTTTCTCCATTCATCGCAAAACGAACCAAATCATCTTTACTAAAAATATTTCCTAATAAATAATTAGCTCCTACCACTGCACCTGCCGAACTTGCTGCACTAGAACCCACGCCACTACCGGGTTTGATAAGTTTATTAATTTTTACTTCAAATCCAAATTCCTTAGGGGACTCTTCTAATAATGCCAACAAAGCAGCCCCTGCAACATTTTTTTCAGGCTGTGTAGGTAAGTTGTATTCATCTATATTGATGATAGTAATGGCTGGCACATTTTCTGCACGCGGCACTAATCTCATTTCCATTTCATCATAAGGATCACAAACGGCAAAGCCCAAAATATCAAATCCACACACCATATTTGCTACAGTGGCGGGGGCTTTTATTTTAATCCATTGATGAATAGGAACCATGATTTATTAATATTTCAACTTTTATATATTTCAAGAAAGTAAACAGTAGCTTATAATTTTAGTATTGGAATATACTGTTTACAAATGTTTACACTCTTGCTGCCCTGATAATATCTGCAAACACACCAGATGCAGTAACATCCGCTCCTGCACCTGCTCCTTTTACAACCAATGGTAATTCGGGGTACCTAGCACTATAAAATAATACTAAATTGTCCTTGCCATATAAATGATAAAAATCCGAGCTGGGTTGGATATGTTGTAATCCTACTTTTGCTTTTCCATTTTCAAAATGTGCCACAAATTTTAGTTTACAATTTTTTGCAGCAGCAGCATCATATATCTTTTTAAAATGAGGTTCTTGCTTTTCCATCTCTGCATAAAAATCTTCAACCGATCCATTAAAACAAGATGCAGGTAAAAATCCTTCATTTTCAATATCACTCATTTCTATTCTATTACCTGCTTCACGGGCTAATATCATGATTTTTCGCATCACATCGGTGCCTCCCAAATCCAATCTAGGATCGGGTTCGGTATATCCTTCGGCTTGCGCTTGACGCACTACCTGTGCAAAGGGTGTTTTACCATCATAATTATTAAATACAAAATTTAAAGTCCCCGACAATACTGCTTGTATTTTATTGATGGAATCCCCACTTAATATTAAATTATTAAGAGTTCCTATAATGGGCAAACTAGCTCCCACATTGGTTTCAAATAAAAAAGAAGCATTGTACTCTCGTGCCAATGATTTTAATTTCAAATAATTATCATAAGGAGAGGAACACGCAATTTTATTACATGCCACCACCGATACCGCTTTTCCTAATAAACCTGCATATACGTTGGCCACCATTTCATGTGCTGTCACATCCACAAATACACTATTTCTTAAGTTATTATGTATGATTGCTTCAGCGTATTGATTGATATCTCCCAATGGAGCATTTTGTAACTGCTCTCTCCAAGTATTTAAATCAATGCCTTCGGGATGTATTAATTGTCTTTTACTATTTGCAATACCTACAATTTTAATTTGTAATCTTAAAGTGTCCTGCAAATATCCTACTTGCTTTTTTATTTGGTCTAATAATTTTCCACCCACATTTCCTGCACCTGCAATATATACGTTCACTTGTTTATACGTGGTTTCAAAAAATGCTTCATGTAATACGTTGATGGCTTTACGCACATCCTTCGCTGCAATTACTGCAGTGATATTTTTTTCGGAAGATCCTTGCGCGATGGCTCTTACATTAATACCATTACGTCCTAATACACCAAACATTTTTCCACTTACTCCGGGGTGACTCTTCATTTGTTCACCCACTAAGGCTAAAATAGAAACCTCTTTTTCAATGATCAACGGTTCTACTTTTTGAGTATTGATTTCTTGCTCAAACTCGGCATCCACTGCTAGTTTAGCTTGGTGGGCATCCTGCACATTCACGCCCACACAAATTGAATGCTCTGATGAACTTTGTGTTATTAATATAATATTGATTTGTTTTTTAGCTAATGCCTCAAACAATCTTTTTGAAAATCCTGGGATACCCACCATGCCGCTGCCTTCCAAACTTAATAAACAAATATCCTGTATACTTGATATCCCTCTAATAAAGTTTTCATCTTCGGGTGATTCGTTTTGGATAATTGTTCCTGGATGTGTTGGATCAAAAGTATTTTTTATAAGTACCGGAATGTTTTTTTGCATCACCGGTTGTATGGTGGGAGGATAAACCACTTTCGCTCCAAAATGCGATAACTCCATAGCTTCCTGATAGGATATTTGTGGAATTTCTTTTGCATTTTGCACAATACGAGGATCAGCAGTCATCATACCACTTACATCTGACCAAATTTCTAACACTTTTGAATTCATGGAAGAAGCAATAATTGCCGCTGAATAATCTGAACCCCCTCTTCCCAAAGTAGTCGTATTACCTTCGCTGTCGCTTGCTATAAATCCTGGTGCGATATATAAATCAAACTTATTTGCAGCTTGATTAAAATAATCGGTGATGGCTTGTTGTGTGAGTGCACGATGTACAATTGCATTCACGTAGTTAGAATTTGTTTTAATGATTTGTCTCGTGTCCAACCATTGTTGTTGTATTCCTTTTGCAGCAAATGTAGCAGATATGATTTTAGAAGATAAAATTTCACCATAACTCACAATTTTATCTTTCATACGTGGAGTGAGTTCCCTTAACATGTATAGGCCCTCACAATTACTTTCTATTTCATTGATGATTTGTTTCACCAAGCTTAAAGTAGCACTTTGTTGCTGAATAGGAAGTAAAGCTCTTACCGCTTCTAAATGTTTTTGCTCAATATTTTGAATGATGGTTTTGTAGGCTTCATTTCCTTGTGATGCGGTTTGTGCCATCATTAATAATTGATCCGTCACACCACTCATAGCAGAAACTACTACAATAGCAGGCTGCTCTTGTATACTTTTAGTAACAATATCCACCACTTGAGCAATCGCTTCCGCATTTCCTACCGAACTTCCGCCAAATTTTAAAACCTGCATAACCAAATTATTTAACGCATCATTTATATTAAATATCCGTAGATATTATCATTCTTATTTATTTCCGTATAGTTAATATGATAGTGTTTCATGTTTTGCAACAACACTTCATACGCTTCTTTCGTTTTTAATTCTAAACCCACCAAAGCGGGGCCGGCTTCCTTATTATGTTTTTGCATATACTCAAATCGAGTGATATCATCTTCGGGACCCAATACCTTATTTACAAACTCCTTTAAAGCACCTGGTCTTTGTGCAAATGCAATTAAGAAGTAATGTTTTAATCCTTCATAAATCAAAGATCGTTCTTTTATTTCTTGCATACGATCAATGTCATTATTTCCACCACTTACTATACACACTATATTTTTGCCCTTGATTTCATTGGCATACTCATCTAAAATAGCTACCGACATAGCACCTGCAGGTTCTACCACAATTGCTTCCTCATTATACATTTGTAAAATAGAAGTGCAAATTTTTCCTTCGGGCACCAATCGCATTTCATCAATAACTTCTTTACAAATAGAAAAAGTATAATCTCCTATTCGCTTTACCGCTGCTCCATCTACAAACTTGTCAATTTGTTCCAATTCCACAGGATGCCCTTGCTGTATGGCTGTTAACATACTTGGTGCACCTTCGGGTTCTAGTCCAATAATTTTAGTATGCGGGGAATGTTGTTTAAAATATTTTCCCACGCCTGCACTTAATCCACCACCACCTACTGGTATAAATATATAGTCAATAGGTTGTTGGGTTAATTCATGAATGTCATTTAATATTTCAACACCCACCGTTCCTTGCCCTTCCACAATAGAGGGATGATCAAATGGGGGTATAAAAGTCATGCCATTTTGTAGCGTATACTCTTTTGCTGCAATAGCTGTATCATCAAAGGTATCTCCTACTAATTTTACTTCCACCCAACCATCTCCAAACATTTTAGTTTGACTCACTTTTTGTTGAGGCGAAGGAATAGGCATAAATACCACACCCTTTACTTGTAATTTTTTACAACTATACGCAAAACCTTGCGCATGGTTTCCTGCACTCGCACACACTACGCCTTTTTCCAACTGCGCAGGATGTAATTGACTCATCATATTATACGCACCTCTTAATTTATAAGAACGTACAATTTGTAAATCTTCTCTTTTTAAATAAACACTGCACTGATATTTACGGGACAAATTTGCATTGTATTGCAGTGGTGTGTGATGTATCACCTCCTGCAATCTTACTGCTGCGCCCACCATATCCAGTGCAGTGTTGGCTATTGTATTTAATTCGCTCATTCCATTTTTTATTTTCCAGGTTGGTTCTCAGGACGTAAGCTACGTACTGTTCTACCTGCTTGCCACATTTCGCTATCACGTAATTCGGCTAATTCAACTTCTAATTTTTCACGATAGTCTGCTTTACTATTTAAATCGATGGAACGTGCAGATTCCTGTCCTGTTGCAACACTATTATATAAGTCACTAAATACAGGTAAAGTTGCATCACGGAATTTTTTCCACCAATCCAATGCACCTCTTTGTGCTGTAGTAGAACAGTTGGCATACATCCAGTCCATTCCATTTTCTGCAACCAATGGCATTAAAGATTGTGTTAATTCTTCCACTGTTTCATTGAATGCTTCGGATGGACTATGTCCGTTTTTACGTAACACTTCATATTGTGCTGCGAAAATTCCTTGAATGGCACCCATTAATGTACCACGCTCTCCAGTTAAATCACTGTATACTTCTTTTTTGAAATCAGTTTCAAATAAGTAACCACTTCCAATTGCAATACCTAATGCAATAACTCTATCCCATGCTTTTCCTGTAGCATCTTGGAAAATAGCGTAACTACTATTTAAGCCACGACCTTGTAAAAACATTCTACGTAAAGAAGTTCCAGATCCTTTTGGAGCTACTAAAAATACATCTACATCAGCTGGAGGAATAATGCCTGTTTGCTCATTAAAAGTCACACCAAAACCATGAGAGAAATACAATGCCTTGCCTGGAGTTAAATGTTTTTTAACCGTTGGCCACATTGCAATTTGTGCTGCGTCGCTTAATAAATAACAAATAATAGTTCCTTTTTCTAAAGCTTCTTCTATTTCAAATAAAGTTTGGCCTGGTACAAAACCATCAGCTACTGCTTTATCCCAACTTTTTGAATTTTTACGTTGTCCCACGATCACATTAACCCCATTTTCTTTTTGGTTCAATGCTTGACCAGGACCTTGTACACCATATCCAATCACAGCTACTGTTTCATTTTTTAAAACTTCCTGTGCTTTTGATAATGGGAACTCGTCACGAGTTACTACGTTTTCTTCAGTTCCTCCAAAATTTAATTTTGCCATTTTAATTTAAATTTAATTGTGTTTATTTTTTATTTATTTTTTGAATGATGATCTTGTTGATCTTTTTTGTTTTTTTGGTTTTTTTTATTTTTTATTGATTTTGTTTGTATGAAATTCATTTTTTAAATTAGTG
>JAFMJX010000255.1 GCA_017853235.1 Chitinophagaceae bacterium
TGGTTTTGTAAGTAGTGCCAATCAAAAATCTACGGATGCTACCTATCCTTATTATTTAGGCACAGCTGCTTCTTTTCCATTATATCGGGGTATTAGTGTGAATCAGCATTTAAAACCCATGTCGCAAATAACGCCACAGGATATGATGGCTTTGCAGACCAATAATGAGAATGTATTTGCAGCTCAAGCGCGTCCTGCTCTTAATAGACTCATTTCAATATATCAATTAAGTGCTCCAGCAAAACGAATGGTAACAACCATGAACACTTGGGATTTAAAAAATGATGAAAATTCAATTGGCATCACCGTATTTAAAGTGATATGGGATAGTGTGGAAGCTGCAGTATGGGCAGATGAATTAGCAGGCTCTAAAATACCACTCACTAAACCTGAGTCATTTGTTTTGTTAGAGCAAATTTGTCGTGACACAATTTTTTCAGTAGCGGATGATATTCGTACCAAGGATAAAGTAGAAACTTTGAAAGACCAAGTGCTTTTAGGAATTGAAAGAGCCACAGAAAAATTAATTAGTTTAGAGAAAGAAAATAAATTAACCTGGAGCAGCTTTAAAGCAACCAGGGTATTGCATCTTACTAAAATTCCTGCGCTTAGCCGGTTGAATTTGCCTATTGGAGGCGGTGTAAATATTATAAATGCCACCACCGAAAATCATGGACCCAGTTGGAGGATGGTGGTTCATTTGACAGATGAAATTGAAGCATATGGTTTATATCCCGGTGGGCAGAGTGGAAATCCTGGAAGCCCATTCTATGACAATTTTGTAGATTATTGGGCCGCAGGAAAATATTATCGTTTATTGTTTTTAACTAAAGAAAAATTAAAAGAAAGTGAAAGAGCAAAATGGCATATGCAATTTAAACATGCCTAATTCATGCTGGCTAGTAGTTTAATTTTTAATAATTTACAAAACTCATTTTATGAAATTAATAGTAACCTTATTACTCTCTTCTTTATTAACCTACGCCATTGGTATTTATGGAGACTTGCCTTGGTTTAGTTTTGTGCTAAGCAATTTACTTATTGCGGTGTTGATTCCACAAAAACCTGCAGCTGCTTTTTTATCAGGAGCATTAGGGGTAGCATTTGTATGGGCTGGGTTAAGTATCTATATAGATAGTGCAAACAATCATATTTTGTCCTCTAAAGTGGCTCAAATTTTACCTTTAGGAGGTTCTTATCAAAAATTGATATTTATTACTATTCTTTTAGGCTTTTTATTAGGAGGACTTGCTTCGCTCACTGGATCTTTTTTGAAGGATAAAAAAGTGACTCCATAAAACAAATTGATTTTGAAATAGCAGACGGGCTTATAAATTTCAGACATTCTTGATTAGGGGTGTGATCATTTTCTTATTATCTTTGTGCACAATTTGCTTAACCTGTAATTGAGCTTAAATTTATTTTATGTCAGTATTGCACAATCGAGTATCCAATAAGGAACTTAAAGAAAAATTGTACCAGGAAAACTTTCCTCGAACTACCATCAGTTTTTACCAATATTTTTTGATTCCCCATCCAGCTGCATTTAGGGATGCCATGTATCAGCAATTAAATGCCTTACAAGTATTTGGGCGAATATATATTGCTTCTGAAGGTGTGAATGCTCAAATAAGTGTGCCCACTCATTTATTTGAAAAATTTAAATCATATTTATATTCTATTCCAGAATTAAATCAAATTAGATTAAACGTGGCGGTGAACGATAATGGAAAAAGTTTTTGGGTACTACGAATTAAAGTAAGAGAAAAGATTGTGGCAGATGGTATTGATGATCCCACTTTTAGTATGGAAAATAAAGGGAAGTATGTGAACGCGCAACAAATGAATGAATTGTTAGAGCTTCCTGAAACCGTGGTGATAGACATGCGCAATCACTATGAATTTGAAGTGGGACATTTTGAAAAAGCGATTGAAATTCCTTCAGACACTTTTAGAGAACAACTTCCCATGGCAGCCGATATGATGAAGGATAAAAAAGATGCTAATATTATTATGTATTGCACTGGAGGTATTCGATGCGAAAAAGCAAGTGCTTATATGTTACATCAAGGTTTTAAAAATGTATTTCATTTGGAAGGGGGAGTGATTCATTATGCAAATAAAATTAAAGAAGCAGGATTGGAAAGCAAATTCAAAGGAAAAAATTTTGTATTTGATGATCGATTAGGAGAAAAGATTACCGAAGATGTTATTGCAAAATGCCACCAGTGTGGATCACCCTGTGATACACACACGAATTGTAAAAATGATGGGTGTCATTTATTGTTTATTCAATGTTCAAGTTGTGCTGAAAAATTTGCAGGATGTTGTACACAAGCCTGTACCGATATTGTTCACTTGCCTATCGAAAAGCAAATTGAACTGAGAAAAGGGATTGATAAAGGACAACAAATTTTCAACAAAAGCAAACAACGCTTGCGACCTCGTTTAGGAAAGGATTTGTGAATTTGATCTAGGTTATCCCAGCTTTTTTAAAGCAGCACATACAAGATCATAAGTCACTTCATCGCTTAAAGCTTCTGGCTTAAATTTTTCACCTATGACTTGCTCATATAATTCAATGTAACGTTTGGATATGGTATCAATCCATTCAGGAGACATATAAGGAACAATTTGACCTTCTTTCCCCATAAAATTATTTTGTATCAGCCATTCTCTCACAAACTCCTTGCTTAATTGTTTTTGTTTTTCCTTTTTGAGTTGTCTTTCTTCAAATCCATCTGCATAAAAATATCGAGAAGAATCTGGGGTATGAATTTCATCCATCAAATAAATCGTATTCCCAATCTTACCAAATTCATATTTGGTATCAACTAAAATTAATCCTTGTTTAGCAGCGATTTCTTTTCCTCTTTGGAACAAGGAAAGCGCATATTTTTCCAAAATATCCCAATCTTCGGCAGAAGCCAACCCCTGTTCAATA
>JAFMJX010000256.1 GCA_017853235.1 Chitinophagaceae bacterium
TAGAGCATCTGACTACGGATCAGAAGGTTCGGGGTTCGAATCCCTGCGGGCGCACGAAATATTGCTAAATTCTTCAAATCTCAAGAGTGGTTTACCGAGATTTTATTGAAATTTAAAGTGGTCCTCGACTGAGATTAGTACCAACATTACACAACAGAGACAAAGTTAGGCAATGTATAAACTTTGAGTTTAAGGGATTAAATAGCTGCAGTAGTTTTACGCTTGCTGAAAGTAACGGCTTATTAATAGGAGTTTCAAGGTTGAATTAACCATCTTTTATTTCAGAAATGCAGTTAATTTGGCAAATGAAGCAAAACCTAATGAATTCGACGCGGACAAGAATTTTATGAAAACTTTAAACCAAAATGTGATATGTTAAGGTTAATTTTTACTCGATAAAAATAAGAAAGAGGATCATGGTAAAATATCTTCGTCTGCTGCTTTGGATATACAAATATGGATTTATAAATCTTTTTTACAGACTTAATAACAAAAAAAGTATCCAAATAAAAGAATCTAAGAGTTTTACACCAGGTGGAACTTCTATCGCAGACAGCGATTTGTTTGGTGCATTTCCGACGCTTTGTGGATTAGCAGCAGAAGACGATCAAATATTTAGTAAGTTTAGGCGGTATGAAATTTTTTTGAAAGTAGTAGATTTTGTAAGAATGGAACAAGGTTTTTTATACATTGATGAAATCCTTAAACACGAATTAGGTGGAGTCAACATTTCTAATAATTACAAAAAATCACTTAAAAGTATAGATAGTGTTGGCAAACCTAAAAAATACAGATTCAACGGACATGGTATCTATTCTCCAAATGCCCTTAAGTATCTTAAAGTTTATCTTGATTTAAGAAAACTATTTGGTGATTTAAGTAATTTTAAACTAACTGAAATTGGTGTTGGATTCGGTGGTCAAGCAAGCGTAATTAATCAGTTAAATAAACCAATTTCCTATCATCTTTATGATATTCCACCAGTGCTAAATCTAGCTTCTAGAGTGTTAAACAAATTGAATTTAGGAGGCAATTTTCACCTTATGGATGGAAGACACCCAGAATTTTTCAACTCAGATCTACTTATATCAAATGATGCGTTTTCAGAATTATCGCGTGAAATTCAAGACAAATATCTAAAGAATGTTGTCCTAAATGCCAAAAGAGGCTACATAACTTGGAACTCATGGTCATCAACTCACTTGGGGGGGTACTCACTCGCGGAGCTTGTACGGGTAATTCCAAACTCACAAATAATTCCTGAACAACCTTTAACGGGCAAAGAAAATGCAATAATTGTTTGGGGACTTTAGTTTCATGAATGAATGTATGACAACTATATTAACTTTATTGGGGCATTCAGGTCATGATTTTTTTGTTTGCAATTTCGAAAACAGATTAAACATGACAATTTAAAGCAAGGTTAGCTTTGTACAAGTTCTATAATGGGAAACTTTTGATTTAATTTCGAAACTTAATAACCTTGAAACTATGAATTAAACTCTTTCCATAAAATAGGTTTTATAAGATTGGCCCCCTACCAAAAAAGTAATTTTTCATCCAGATAAAGCCATTCATGATTCAACTATCTACTCCCAAATATCCAAATTTAGAAAACTGGAATTTGCGAGAGAGAAAATTACAGCTAAGACAGAGAAACAACCTATTATTTGAATTTCAGATCTATATCTACAAGTAGCCACAGAGTAGGTGCGATAGAGAGAATGTTTGAAATCAAGCGAGTTATTTAGCGATTCACAAAAACTGGTCAAAATATGAGTTGATCGGACTCAAAAATAAATCAAATTGATTAAAACTTTTCAATCGATATAATAATAGCATGCCAATTTTTGATGGTTTAATCTCAGGCCTTTCCGTAACTTCAAAACCACCTATTTTTGATGAGCGCGGATATTTTTATGAAAAGTATAATAAGAAGTATTTAGAGCAAAATAAATTGAAATTTGTTCAAGAAAACATTTCGATGTCAATCAAAGGAACTATTCGTGGCTTGCACTGGCAGTCGACTCCGAAAGCTCAGGATAAGTTGGTTACCTGTATTTATGGCAAAATTATTGATATTGCCTTGGATTTGAGACTTTCTAGCCCAACCTTTGGACATTACAGTTTAGTTGAGCTAAATGAAGGACAAAATAACAGCTTTTTCATTCCTAAGGGGTTTGCACATGGGTTTCAGGCTCTCACAGAAAAATGCATAATTTCATATTCGGTATCTGAAGAGTATTCATTTGAAAATTCATATACGATCAATCCAATATGTCCTATTCTAAATATCGAATGGCCTATTGCAAATTTAGTTTTGAGCAAAAAAGATTCAGAGGGTCTGAATATTAACGAGCACAATAAATCTAATTTTTTCAATTAAAAATCCCAGATATGAATCGCCAATAAATGATACTTTTATTTGGAAGTAACAGTTTTGTGGGCAAAAATCTTAAGGTTGATCATAAAGTATCTAGGCAAGAATGTGATCTTACAAAATATGAGCAGGTGCTTAAAGCTCTGAAGAAATATAGACCATCGCACGTTATCAACTGTGCAGCTGCGCACGGATCTGCTAAAACTATGAGCACAAATAATGCTAAATACATGAATACCAACATAATGATTGATAGCAACATTCTTAAAGCCGCTCATAGTCTGGACATTGAAAATATTATATTGATGAGTTCGATTTCAGCTTTTCCTGAAGTAAAAGGTAGAGACATTAACGAAAATGACCTTCACGCTGGGGAAGTTAATAAATATAATTTTGGTTACAATTTATCTAAAAGAATTTCTTCAGATTTATGCGAATCTTATGTTTTAGATTATAAACGTAACTATAGAGTACTCTTTTTAGGAAATTTATATGGAGAACATGCAACTTTTAAATTAGATTCCAACATGTTAAATTCAATTATATTTCAGATTTATAGT
>JAFMJX010000257.1 GCA_017853235.1 Chitinophagaceae bacterium
CTTGGCGCAGTAAAAAGGCCTCAATCAACCGGCCATTAGATGTAATCTGCAAAGAAGTAACAAGCGGCTGCTCGTCAATTAAATAGGTGCCAATAATTCCATCTGAATCATTATAAAATCTTGAAGATTTAGTTAGATGAAATGAAAAGGTAGGCTGGCCCGTGTAGGTCAAACTGCCTGCAGGTGTAGAAATTTTCTCGAGGTACCAAATCTTATCAACCAGCTTGTCTTCTGCAGTTAGAAAAACAAAATCCTTTTGACAAGCACTTAAACTTAATAGTAAAATTAAATACAGCCCCTTCTGTTGCATCTCATACTGATATTGATAACGATTGCAAAATAGGGCCCTAAAAAAAGGATCTAAATGACGAATATCAAGAATTCGATGACAGTAAGGGAGCTCCCCCACTGACTAAAAACAGTGGTTGAATTTTAGCGTGGCATCGCATGTGCACGCTCATACAATTGATGTATGTAGAGAATGAACAATCCAAAAACAACAGATCCAACAATAAGTGCATTATTTAAAATACCTGAAACGGAGAAGGAGAGCTTGATCAAAATGGTAGATAATACAAAACCTGAGTTTCTTATGATCGTATGAAAATGATCGGAATAATAAAAAGAAGCAAGCAAGAGCAAAACGTCAACAATGATTAATATGGTAAAAAATTCATCAAAAAATATAGTATTGATATTTGAAAGAGCAGCCATGCCTGATAACTGATTGTCAACGACAACAGCAACCCAACTTGAAAAAGAATAAATAGCTAACCCTACCAAAATGGGTACTAACACCAACGCTAATACCTTTTTAAGAAAAATAAACTGTGCAGTTGGCACCCATTGTGGACCAGACTCCTCAACACTTCCAAGTGGCTTTTTAATAATCTTATGATAAAATAAATAGATAAGAAAGAATAAAAGCAGTGAAGTCACAACATCGTAAGTAAATTGTAAATCATTGGCGTTTTCAAACCAATTAGAAATTAATTTCAATTCTCCCAAATCCTTAAATATCCTTCGAATCACAATTAATGTAATAATCTCGTACTGCTTGCCAATATAAAAGGTGGTTGACTTAGGTAAATAAAAAAGGAGTAAATACACTTCATAAACCAGGATAAAAGAAAAGGGTGTATAAATAGCAGAAATTGGGCTACTAAAAAGTGCGATATCCGCTTGTATCAACCCACGTTTAGATAATGCAATTAGAAGAAGGTGACACAGATAACTCACGATTGCAAGTGTAAGTACTATACGTTCACTTCGCTTTTTAAAGGTGGCGGAAAGCAAGAGTCGTTGCCCTTGATCCACCCATTTATTAGTTCCACTGTTTGGTAGTTGCTGAGTCATTTTTTATAGGGTTAGTAGTAAGATACTGAATCCCTATCATTTCTGCAATCTCGATTACCAATAGAAATGAAAACCAGCAGTATTGAATAATCAGCAATTACTGTAAAAGCCGTTCCAAATTAGCCCCACTACTAATTATGGGTTAGAATCTGAGCACCAAGCGCTTGAGATCCTTGGCCCCCGACTAAACCTTTAGCAAAAACAGTATAGATTTTACCTGCTTGCAATACAACTCCTGGAAGGGTAAGCACTGAAGTCCCATTCGCTTGAACATCAAATGTATAAGTGCCCGAAGGAACTGGAGTAAAATTTTGATTGGCGCTGGCGGTAGCTTGTGTCTCAAAACTACGATTGGCAAAGACCGGTGTAAAAGTAGCTCCCGATAAGGTACCAACTGTAACGGCTGGTGCATTGGGTGAAAGATGAAAAAATCGAATATGCGCCTGGCCAACAGCAGGCACCGCAAGATTATCCTCAACTACAAAAGCACCAATGGAAGCCAATTGGTTATAAGCATATACTGAGTAGTATTTATCAGCTGCAAATGTCAGGTTTGCGTTAATTACGGAATTGCTTGTACCCGTTGCATTTACTTTAATATTACGAGTACCTGCAAAAACTTTTAAATACCCGGTAGCGTCTGGAAAATTTAAAGCAGCTGTGTTTACTTTAACATTATCAACCAATAAATCAACTCCTGGCGCATCAGGGGAGGCATGTACTATATTGACCGAAGTAGTTGCCTGGGGAGTATCGTCTTTATCGCAAGAGAAGAAAGAGACTGATAAAAATAGGGCGATGAGGATCTGATATAATTTCATACAACTTTATTTAATGGATAAACATACTATCAACAAAATAGCATTTCAATGACCGTAGTCGTTCTGGTACTATTTTTATACCATTCATCAAAAAATAAAGGATTACCAGCGTACGCTAATACATAAATAATAGACAGGCTTCTATAGTAACTTTGATTTTAATGAACGCTACGTTATCCATCAGAAAAGTTGAGAAAAGGGATGAGCCTTATTTAGCCGCAATTATCAGAGCCGTTTTCGAGGAACATAATGCACCTAAAAAAGGAACAGTATATTCTGATCCAACAACAGACTATCTGTACGACCTATTTGAAAATGCAGATTCAATACTGTGGGTTGCCGAATGGAACCAGCAATTAGTTGGCTGTTGTGGGGTGTACCCCACCGAAGGTTTACCTATCAAAACAGCTGAACTTGTAAAATTCTATATAAGCCCACACGCGCGTGGATTTGGAATAGGAAAACAATTAATCAAAAAAAGTATAGCGTCAGCAAAAGAAATGGGCTATGAAAAATTATACCTAGAAAGCATGCCACAGTTTTCTAAAGCGGTAGATTTTTACAACAGGCTTGGATTTAAGTCACTGGAAAAAGCGATGGGAAACTCAGGACATACTTCCTGTTCAATATGGATGCTTTTATCGTTAGAAACTTTAGAAAATTAAAAGGAATTAAAAGGCCCCGGATGAATATCCAAGGCCTTTGATATTATTTTCAAAAATAACAGTACCGGAGAGCAGACTTGAACTGCC
>JAFMJX010000034.1 GCA_017853235.1 Chitinophagaceae bacterium
AAGGTGGAATTAAAAAAACACACTCTCCTTTCTCATTTGTCGTGCCAGCCCCAATTAGATTAAACTTCTCTTTATCATTGGAAATATAAAATTGAACTGGAACATTTTCTATTTTTTGAAATTTACCATCCATTTTAGATTTTGCTTGAACTAATAAATGATGCGTAATATTATTATCGTTATAATATTTTAACGTTAGTGATAATGTATTTTTTTCTACCGCCTGTGCTAATAAAAGTTCGGGGAGCACTACTAATAAAATAAAAAACAAACCTATGATATTAATTGTTTTCATGGGATTCAGTTTCGATGATTGTTTCATGAATTGGAATAATTGGGAATATTCTTGCAAAAAATGTAATGACTAATAAAGCTCCTGCTAAGGAACCACCTGCAATAGACCATTCTTCCCAAGTTGGAAAATAATGTTTGTAATTTGCAGGTACATCATGCATTGGTAAAAAGGGATGCAATAAAGTAGGTGTGACAATCAAGTATCTTTTGAACCAAGAACCTACTACTACAAGTATTCCTGCTATAAAAGCAGCTTTAGGTCTTCTTCCTTTTTTGAATAACAAAATTCCAATTGGAATAATCATAGCTGTAAAAATGGCAAACCAAAATACTGGTGCGAATTCGCCAGTAAATAAGCCCAGCAAATGTTCTTCTTCAGATTTTTTCATTTTAAAAGCAGGAACTAAAAATTCATTCACATTAAAGTATAAATACAATAAGGCTAATAACACCACTACTTTTCCCATTCTATCAAAATGGTCATCGGTAATATACTTCTCTAATTTGTAATGTGTTCTAAAAACATACATAGCAATTAATACACCCCCAGATCCCACTAAAAAGGCACCCGATATAAAATAGGCGCCAAAATTAGTACTGTCCCATCCTGGACGATATGTGGTTGCAAATAACCAAGAAGTCACTGTATGAATTGCAAATGCTACTGGAATTATTGAAATAGATAAAATATTGATCGCCTTATTGGTAATTTTAAATTGTGCAGGTTTATTCTTCCAAAATGATCCTAAAATTTCATATAATTTTTGAAGCCATTTTCCATTGCGTTCTTTAAAAGCGATCATGATTTTTAAATCAGGTAATAATGGAAAATATAAAAGTAATAAACTAATAAAAAAATAAGTGGTAATGACAATTACATCCCAAATAATGGGAGATTGTAAACGTCCATGTAAGAAAAGATTATAAAATCTTTCAGGACGACCCATGTCTACAATGATAATTAAAGAAGCAAAGGTAATAGCCGATACTGCAATGATTTCGGCAATTCTAGTTAATGGAGTACTCCAATGAACATTGGTTAATCTTAAAACAGCAGTAATTAAAGAACCCACTAAACTTATGGCTACAAAAAAAACAAAATTTGAAATATAGATGCCCCAAGAAACATAATCACGTAATCCTGTCACTTCCAACCCATAATAAAGTTGTCTGCCATACGCAAATGCACCTAACGCACATACGGCTAATAATCCTATTACCCATATTTTACCTTGCTTGCCAAATTCTTGGGGAAGTAAATCCTGAATAATTTTATTTTCTGCTGACTTTTCCACGTTGACTATTTTTAATTTTACGTAATTTAATCTTAGTCCTTTTTTTCTTCTATTTCATGATTTTCAAAAGGGAAATTTCGATTTACAGGTGGTAAATAATATACACTAGGTTTGGTACCTAAATCCTCCATTAATCTATACCCCGCTTTATCCCTAATTAAATCACTAAAACGAAATGTTTCTGAACCATTGGTAACAGTGTCTTCCAAAATATCTCCAAAAAAGAATACTCCATTTGGACAAGCTGAAACGCAATGGGGCAAGCTACCTTGGCGAACCATGTCAGGACAAAAATCACATTTTCCTACAGTTCCTTTTTTCTGAGGAACACTAGTTTCACAGTTATAAGGTATTGCCGCTAACTCTTTTTCAACTTTAGGTTCTTCCCAATTAAATACACGTGTGGAATATGGACAAGCTGCCATACAAAATCTACACCCTACACACCTATCACTGTCAATTAAAACGGCACCATCTTTGCGTTTAAAAGTAGCATCCACAGGACATACTTTAACACAAGGCGGTTCATCACAATGCATACAGGTGGTTGGCTGCCAGTAAGGTGCTGTATGATCTGCTTCTTGCATAGGATATACTTTAATCCAGTTTTGACCTGGATGAATATGATGCATATGATTACATGCAGATTGGCATTTTTTTAAATTCTTACACCTTGAAAGATCAATGACCATAGCAAATTTTTTACCAGGTATACCTATTCTTGCTTCGTCATTGGTTACATTTGGCATTTCAGGAATAGGTTTTAAGAATGCTTTATCTACTTCTATAATTTCACCATCTACAGATAAAAGCTTTACCATTTCACCGGAAGGTTTAACATCGGCTACCTCATCAGGGATAAAAGGGCTTTTTGTACCACAGCCTACAAGTGCTGCTCCTGTCAATAAGGAAGTAGCTAAAAATTCTCTTCTTGAATTGTCATTTGTTTTCATTAAAATTTTTTTAGATTTCTTTTTTAACCCAGGATTGCAGTTCCTTATTGCTAATTTTTTGTTTGCTGCCTTTAACTTTAGACATATCTACTTCCACTAATACTCCATCTTGTGTTAACATTTTTACTTTTTGAACACTTGTTTCTGGAGCACAACTAATTACATTTTTCTTTTTTGTTAAAGCATTAAATTTTTGTAAGGGAAATAAACTTAAAGCACCTATAGACGCCAATAGCTTTCTTCTGTTATTGTGGTTCATAATATTTTTTTTGAAGGATCATTCCCAAAATATAATAAGCCCCACAATGGAGGCTTATTATTTTAGATCAATTATTTTTTAAAACTTCTCATATAATTTACTAAATTCCAAATATCTTCTTGATCCGGAATTTTCTTTTTAAAACTTGGCATATCTCCACGTCCCTCTGAAGTTTTGAAAAATATAGATCCATCTGTTTGACCTTGAAATGCTGCCTTACTAAAATCGGGAGGAGTTGTTTCCAAAGTAGCAGCTTTAGACCCATCACCTATACCACTTTTGCCATGGCATGATGCACAATGCTGCCCCCATAAAGATTTTCCTGCAGCAATAGATGCGGCATCATTTTTTACTGGATTGGTAGATTTTGCTTTATCTGCAGGCACTATCCAGGGTTTTGTTTGAAATAAAGTAAAGCTTGCTGTGGTGATAAATACCACCAATAACATCAAGATTGGTAATTTTCTCATTTAAGTTGATTTTAATGATACAAAGTTGTAAATCAACCGCAACAGCGTCAATGACAGCAGTCATCAAAAACTATGACTTTTATCATTTTTACCATTTTTTTTAAAAATTCGATTTGTTGCATGGTTGAATTTACAGTACAAATAAATTATTTATTGTACAATGTTTCACTGACATCAATCATTCTTTTTTCTGATTGTTATCATTTATACCCTTACAGCTGAAAAGTAGTTTTGCTCTAAGAAAAATCAAAAATATATTAATAAAATATTTTTTCTCTTTCACTGAGATTTCTAGATGATCAATTTCTTTAACAATAAAATATTTATTTATGAGAAAAATTTCCTTGGTAAAACTCGTTACACTAATTCTGGCCGGGTTCGCCATTACCACTTTAGCTACTCAATGTAAAAAAGAAGATAGTAGCGCAGTTATTCAAGGATTAGATAGGGCTTTTAAAGGAACGGCAGATAGCACTATTTTTTCTACTTTCTATAGTAACAACTTAGTTGCAATGGCGGATGCAAGTCCAAAGATAAATGATAGTCTAAAATTTAGAAGTGTTTTAAGCGTATTAACCGAGAAGTGTGCTACAAAAAATTGTCATGGAGGATCAATTAGTCCAAAATTTGACACCTATTCAGATGTAATGAAATATGTAACCCCAGGTAATCCAAGTACAAGTAAATTATGGGATTATATAATTACTAATGATTTTAATAAAGCAATGCCACCAGTGAGTACCAATGATGAAGTGTCTGATGCAGACAAAAGCATCATTTACAATTGGATTGTGAATGGAGCGAAAGAAAAACCTGATGTTTATGATTTTAGACCTGCAGCAATTTCTATAATTAGTCACGGATGTACTTCAGGAAACTGTCATAATGAATCCACTGCGCTAGGTGGATGGGCGAGAAAAGGATTAGTATCTGGCATGGCAGCAAGTGATACTACTCAATGGACATATACCAATCCTGTGACTGCAGTCTCTACTATCTATTGCCAACTTACAAATACAACAACACGCGATTTAGTATTTCAATCTTATAAAGATAGTATTAGAAAATTTTATTCTGATACGCTTGCTAATGCAAGTTTTAGACCTTATAAAACTTTTTCTACTCCAGTATCAGCTATAAGTTCACGTGGACCATTTAATACATACGATGATATCATTTTTGATATTTGTTATCCTAAATCATTAAGAAGTAGTAGCAGCGTATCATATACGGATCCTGTGACTAAAAAGGCATACTATGTAAAAGGAAATAACCTAAACTCTACTAGTACACTTCTTATGAGAGTGGATTCGACTTTAGTGATGGCCAATCCTTTTACCGGCATTTATGGAACGTCAAATACTGCAGGTATGGCAAATCAAGATGGAGGTTTAAAACCTCATGAAATTGCACTCATAAAAGCATGGTATTTTTCCGATCCTAACATACCAGATGTTTGGAAATATGGAAATGCGAATACTGGCATATTCAAATACAAAGTATCTGGAAAAATTATTACAAAGTAAAAACATTCAATTCATTCAAATTTTAGAGATATGAAAATTAAATTAATAAAAATCACATTCTTTGTAATAAGTATGACCACTTTGCTTATATCATGTTATAAAGACAAAGCAGACATAGAAACATTAACAACAGTGTCATTCAGAAATGACGTAGTCCCTATTGTAACCTCTGGATCTTGTGGATGTCACAATAATGGGGTCTTAAGCACTGCAGTTCAGTTTTCTCATTTAGATACTATTTTTTTCCCTACCATACTTGCTAGAGTTGCCAATTTTAAAAATATGGTTGAAGACTCAACAAAACATCCAGGAGGCGGTGGCATTCAGTTTTCCCCTAATCAAAAATTAGTGATACAAAATTGGATTGCTCAAGGCGCTAAAGATGATGGCGGAGGTTGCATTGTATCTGGTGCAGTAACTTATAACAATAATATATTACCTATTTACAATACTACTTGTAAAAGCTCAACTTGCCATGGAACAGTTTCAGTGGCATTAACCTATAGTAAAATGGTAAGTGATAAAGACATTTTAACAGCAATGATGAATAGCGGTGGCGCCACAGGGCACTTAGGTCCAGTATTAAGCCTAAATTCTTGCACTACAAAAACGATTTTGGCTTGGATTGCACAAGGCCAACCACAATAAAGTCATTGTATGAATTAAAAGGTCATTATCATTATTAAAATTAACAATATGAAAAAAATATTTTCACTTAGTATTATTTGCTTGGGAATTCTAAGTCAAATTAATGCTCAAACAGATAGTGCAAGTGCTGAAATCAAAGTAGTGCCAAAGCCAAAATTTACTAAAAATGTATTTACAACTACCAAGATAATAAATATGCAAAGTACGGAAATGGGGGCCCCTGGTTTTTTGCAATTTATGGTACAACACCATTTTAGTAATATATATAATAAAGGCTCTGAAACACAAATGGGTGCTCAGTTATTTGGGATCAATTCTGGAGTAGCTCATACTTATTTATCTTTTGATTATACTCCATTAAGATGGATCAATGTAGGTGTCGCAGCAGCAGGTAGTTCTATGTATGAAGGTTTTAGTAAAATTAAATTTTTACGTCAGCAAACTGGATCTAAAAAAATTCCAGTTTCCATTGCACTCTACTCACAAGTTAGTGTGAATACAGCCCCAGATAAGACAATTACATTTGCTGGTGATCGTTATAATTATGTGAATCAATTATTAATTTCTCGTAAGTTCAACGATAAACTTTCTTTGCAATTAATGCCAAGTGCTGTTCATTATAATAAAGTACCTTATGGCATTAATAATGACAACGAAGTATATTCATTGGGAATGGGTGGAAAATACAAACTTACTGATGTATTGAGTATTGATTTTGAATATTCTCGTCAACTCACTGGTTATAAAAATATACTTACTAGCAATGGAGCCATTTTAAATTATGAACCAAATTTAGCGTCAATTGGGATTGAAATTAATTCTGGTGGTCATCAGTTTCATTTCTTTATTGGTAATACGACTGCCTCTTCCAATATTGAGCAACTATCAAGAAATAACAATGCTTTAGCTGGACATGGTTTAGCCATTGGATTTACAATCAATAGAAGCATGTTCTTGGGCAAATAAAGCTTTTAATTAATCCATCTAAAAAAGGTGTCTCTATTATAGGGACACCTTTTTTATTCATTCATGCACCGCATTTAATGATATCTATGACTTGTTACAATGACATTACATTTGTACATTTATTGCAGGTTATCATATCAGTAAAAAACTAGTATATGCAAAATTTAACAAATCCATATTTTCAAAGCTTTAGTAAAAAAATCAAGTCACCCATCTTATTTCGGTTTTTTATTGCAACAAAACTACCTGCAGCTTTTTTTGCTGGTTTAAGAATAAAAGAGTTTGATGAAAATAAGTGTGTGGTTCGTATTCGTTACTCCTGGTTTAGTATGAACCCATTCAAATCAATTTATTTCGCAGTAGAAGCTATGGCTGCCGAAATGTGTAGCGGAATGTTAGCCTTTTCGCAAGTATATAAACGCAAACCTAAAGTAAGTATGTTGGTTGTAAAGATGGAGGTAGCTTTCGTTAAAAAAGCAACAGGTGTAGTGTTGTTCACTTGTGAAGATGGCAAAGCCATTCAAAATTGTATCAATGATGCCATTCAAACTAGAGAAGGAAAAACATTAGTTTGTAAATCTGTAGGGCGTAATCAACAAAATGAAATAGTTGCTGAATTTAATTTTACTTGGAGCTTTAAGGCAAAATAAAAGGGCTTACTGGTATTACCCAATAAACCCTTTTGTATTTTACTCGCTATTTTTTACCCGTTCCTAAATAATTACTGGAAAAAATTAATTAAAATGTTTTAGTACCATTAGGTTGGAAAATATATCGGAATGTATAATAACGTTGTTTAGATAATTTGTCAGCATCTGATGCAGTCACTGGCAATGTAACACCTCCTTTATAATAATTAATAATTTCAATTTTAGCGTACTTTCCAGAGGCAGTTCTGATGACCAATACTCGTCCTGCTAATGGTGTCACTAAGCTGGTTGCTTGATCATAAGTATACCAACCCTTGCCACTACCATATGTGATGGCATAAGAGGCAGGTGCGTTGTCAGTTTTAAATACAGAATCTGTAGGAATCGTTTTTAAATCATCAAATAATCCAGTATATACAAATGCACCACCCATGCCCGTTCCACTGGTTCCTCCATTGATTAAAATTTTAGTAGATACAAAAGCAACATCCCATTTTGTAGTAGCACTATCTGTATTAGGCACAATTGCGTTATTTTCTAAACTATAAAAAGTGTATTTACCTGCACTGTAAGGCATTCCATTACTTGCAATCCCTAGCACAGTATCAGCGGCTAAATCCTTTACAACATTGGCTGTAAGAGGTGCAACAACACTAGATTCATTTTTTGTACATGCAATCATTGAAACAGAAACGATTGTAACTAAAGTGATTTTTTTGATAAACGTTAACATATATTTTATTTTTTGTGATTTAATTGATATTTCATTGTGATAAAAAAGGTTCTTCCTGGTAGATTTGGTAAGTTTGAGGCATCTATGTAATTACTGATATTATCACATCCCAATTGAAACCCCCAGCCATTATTGAAATTTTTGCCAAAAGAAGAGTGAATTGAAACGTAGCCATTTGCAAAACTGTCCCCATTATCAAAAACTTGATTCCCATTCGTATTATTCACAGCCCATTTGCTACGATATAAAAAACGCAAATTCGCAAATAGACCATTCTTTGTTATATAATTAAATTTTAATTGCGCCTTATGTCTGCTATTGTTTGGCAATCCCACATAATCGCTCATGGTTAAGCGCCTGCTATTTCCACTGGCATCTCTAGTATACACCGTACCCGCTTTAATTTGGGCAATTTGATCCTTATCTCCAGTAATCACCAATTGATAGCCTCCGTTGATTGAAAATTGATTGTTAATTTGTTTTTTAAATTCAAATTCAGCGCCAGTAGTAAATGCTCTTCCAATATTGAGATAACTAAATATTTGTGCCCCCGTAGTATAAGCACCCACTTGTTGAACTTCAATTAAATTTTTAATATCATTTCGAAATAATTGTAAACTCAAAAAAGTTGTAGCATTAGGTTCTATATCCCAAGCAATATGTATACCTGTAGAATATTCAGGCTGCAACTTTTTTAATTGATAAAAATTATCATACAAAACTCCAATTTGACCAATCCCATTTAACTCATTAATGACTTGTTGTGCTTGTGCAGATCCAAATACACTATACCCGCCAGCTGCCGCATTTGTGAAATCTAAATACAACTGTCTAAAATCTGGAGCTTTAAAACCTTGGCCAATACTCAACTTTAATTTATGATTTGCATTTATTTTATATAATAAGGAAAGTTTTGGACTAAAGGCAGAGGCAAATGTGGCATTTTCATCAAATCTTGCTCCTCCAATTAAGGTAGTTTTAGCATTGGGCAACCACTCCCATTGCGTAAAAGCATAGTGTATTGAATTTGTTTTACGTAATTGTTCGCTATCATATCTACTGCTTTTAACTCCTTCCATAACCGAACCGGCACCAAAAATTGCTGTTATATTTTTTTGAACTATCCAGTCAGTTTGGTTTTCGATTCGTTGAAATAAATGATTTAATAAATCAATATAAGGCTGTCCAGATAATGTCAGCAAATCTTGTTTAGAATCATATTGAGTGAGGTAACTTCTAAAGCTTGTTTTTAAAGAATTTGAAAACCTATGATTCAGTGAAGCAGTTACATTATAATCGTGCATATTTTCGGTACCATTTGAATGAATGGTAACCCCCCCGTTACTCACTGAAATATCATTTTGAATTTGTTCGTTGGTATATCTAACCCCTAGCAATATATTGGTGCTTTCGTTTAAAAGATATTTGAACTGTTGATTAGTTGTATACCTTGTAATAGGTGTTGTCACTCTGCTTGAACTATTGGGTCTTATACTAAAACCATCTGTATTATAATAGTTATAAAACCCTTGATAAAATAGATGTTTACTATTCAATGCATGATCAACACTCATGTCTTTAGTTTGGTAGGTGCCATAACGGGCCGAAACCTGAATTGGAACTTGAGTAGATTGATCGGTAATAATATTGATAACCCCTGCCATTGCTTCACTTCCGTATAAACTAGAAGATGGTCCTTTGACAATTTCAATTTTTTTGACGTTCCCTAAGGCAACTCTGTTTAAGTCTAATACCCCAGCGGTTCTTCCCACCAAGGGCTCGCCATTAATTAATATAATGGTGTAGTCCGGATTAAGACCTTGTAATTGAACGCCTGCGCCAAAGCCACTAGTCATTGTTAAACCAGGTTGCTCTTTTAAAATATCTGTCAACCGAATAGACCCAGTTTGTTGAATGGCTTTTGCATTAATAATAGTAACAGGTACTGTTAAGTTACTTAACTTTCGTTCCGATCTTGTCGCAGTAACTACCACACTATCTCCCTGCCATTGAATTGTATCATTTAATACTCTCATTTGGCTATTAACAGTACATGGAAAAAAGAGAAGAAATAAAATGGCTTTGTTTTTCACACCACAAAGCTGAATCAAATTAATTTTATATAAAGCAATCAGATAGAATAAAACACAATGCTAGTGCATATTTTGACATAACTATGACAAATAAAACTATGATAAATAATTTTATGAGTTAGCTCATATTTTTGTTTAACAAAAGCTAACTTTTATCAATAATTTTTTGAATATTCTTGATTTCAGAAGGTGCTATAAAGTATTCTAAAAACCTTTTGTCATCCTCCTTCCTTACACTTAAAATAAGGGGGTGTGGACTGTTGTTTAATAATTGATACTTTTCATTTATGGTATTAATCACATCGCTTCTAACCTTTTTTTGCAATCCAACATTTTTATCTTTAATACCTAATACATGATTGATTTGATGTATTTCTACTTTAATATTTTGATCAGCCGCTTGAAGTAATAACTTTAATAAAGAAGCCTCTACTCCTATGAAAGCTTGACTAATGGATTTAGTTTTTAAAATTTTAAGTTGATTTTTTTGCACTTTGTTTTTAAATCTTCTATTAAAGAAGGTAGTAGTTGCAATAATCATAAGTATCAAAATGATTGCCCAAATAATAAATTTATCATAGGCTTTATCTCGTCCCCAAATAGGAAATTTTAATTCTTCAAAATTTTGAATGTCAAAAACAACCTTACTAAAAGATTGATTGGCTGAATTAAAAATATAAATGAAGCCTTTATATTCAAAACAATTAGTCATAGCTATTTTACGCACAAAAGTTTGGTTGAAATCGGCTTTGATACATTTATAAATCTTATTATGAACAAAATCAAAGTATATGACTTGATCATCAACCACATGCATAATTCCATTGGTAACGGGCAAAAAATTTGCAGCGCCCCCCTGATTGACCAATTTTACTGTCTTAGAGTGCATCGTACCTAATTTGATCCATTTTTTTAAATTCAGGTCTAAATAAAAACTTTCATTAGCTCTTTCCTTATCAAATTCATTTTCTTCTATTAAGCCAGCATTCATTGTTTTTTGGAATGGGACATAAATTTTACCTTCTTTTTTTGATAGCCAATGCATACCAAAAGTGATAATTTCATCATTCATTGGAATGATATCCCACTCCATATCGGTATAATTGAATTTTCTTAAATGACCATTGGCACGCCAAAACCCATAACCGCCATAACTGTACAATTGATTTTGATATAAAAAATTTAAACTGCCTATATTGTAATTAATATTTACAGTACGATCCAATCGCCTAAAAACTGCAACCGAATCATGGTAATCTGATAATTCAAAAACAAATCCAGTTTGCTGAATCATCAAATAAAAATGATTGTTTTCTTTTATAATTTCCTGGGCATTGGGGGTAAAAATAGTACCCTGGGTAGGTATAATTTGATTGTCAATTGAAATATTAATGATGGCATCTAGGTCCTTGAGATCAATAATTTGCCTCAAAAATGGCGTCAATTTGACTTTATAAAGCGTATCTAAATCTCTATTTTGTGCCAAAATATTTCCTAAAAAGAGAAAATTTACTATAAATAGTAAAGTATAAAATTTTTTGTAAGGCATTGATTTACAATATTTAACTAGGAAAGTAACGTATTATAAAATTGAAAATATGACCCTAAGATAAGAAATAACCTATTACTAAACTTAATTGGTAACTTAATAATAGGACTCCAAAACAAAAAAATAGCAAATTTGCAATAGCTTTTGGGGGAAAGCTACGGATTTAAATGAGGCTGCGGTATACCGTGGCCTTTTTCGTTTTTTGGACTAATTTATTCCCCATAATCGCATGATTTTTAATAAAAATAAGCTTCCTGCCATATTACCACATTGTTAGCAAATGATGGGGCTTGTTAACAATTTAGTAATAAACGAATCCCGTAATTCCGAGTCCAAAAAGAGAAATTTGTAACACTTAATTAAAGTAAACAAAAAAATATTTTATGGACTTAAATTCTATTTTTAAAATCTTCCTTCCTAAGGATCGTGTATTTTTTCAATTATTCGAAGAAGTTGCAGAGCATGTTTATGAAATGGGCGTTAAATTGAAGGAGATGGTAACTGAACCAGATGCAGATAAAAGAGCTAATATTTTAGCACAAATAGAAAACTTAGAACACACAAATGATGATTTAACTCATAATGTTTTTACCGAATTAGGTAGAAATTTTATCACACCATTTGATAGAGAAGACATTCACTATTTAGCAACCTCCTTAGATGACATTGCAGATTATATTTACGCTTCAGCAAAAAAGATTAATTTTTATAAAGTAAATCCGAACGATACAGGTATTCACAAATTAGCTGAACTTATATTGCAAGGAACTATCGAAACAAAAAAGGTAGTATTGGGATTACGCAACATGAAGAATGTAAAAGAAATGACCGAAGCGATGATTAAAGTGAATAGCATTGAAAATCAAGCGGATGATGTATTTGACATGAGTATTGAGAAATTATTTGAACAAGAAAACGACTTTAAAGAAGTAATCAAGAAAAGAGAAATATATCAAGTTCTTGAAATAGCTACCGATAAAATCGAAGACGTTTCAAACGTAATTGAATCTATCATTATCAAGTACGCTTAATTTAACTCAAGATGACTTTATTAATTATCATTATAGCGCTTGCGCTTATATTTGACTATATCAATGGATTTCATGATGCAGCGAATTCCATTGCTACGGTGGTATCCACTAAGGTATTAACGCCTTTTCAAGCAGTTTTGTGGGCGGCTTTATTTAACTCTATTGCTTTTTGGATTTTCAAAGACCATGCCGTCGCTAATTCCATTAGCAAAACTGTATATAAGGACTTCATTACTTTACCAGTTATATTTTCAGGCTTATTAGCTGCCATTTTTTGGAATTTACTTACTTGGTGGTACGGAATTCCATCTTCCTCTTCTCACACATTGATTGGAGGATTTGCAGGTGCTGCTATAGCACATGCTTTAATGATAAAAGGATTGGATTTCCCTTGGTCTAAAATTGTAGATTCTCACACTATTTTAAATACAATTTTATTTATTTTTTTAGCCCCCATCATTGGAATAATAATATCAATTTTTATTAGTGTTGTGACCATTATGCGTAATGTATGGATTCGTCTTGCAATAATTGCCTTTGTAACATTTGGAACAGTTTTGCTTTTTGATAA
>JAFMJX010000035.1 GCA_017853235.1 Chitinophagaceae bacterium
ATTGTTGTAATGATTTTAAAGGTATCCAAACAAAAATGCGTTTATCACTGCTTGTATCATTCCCAATTGGAGCAAAGACACCTACTTTTTTTATCCCAGATTGATGCAAAAAAGGCAGATAGGTATTTTCTAAAAATTGATCAATATGATTCAATTGTGCCGTGGAACTACAATGATAAATCTTTATCCAATAAAAATCACGAGGGGTAGCTGCTTGTATTGGACAATTTGAGAATGCGAATAGTCCTATAACCAAAAAAATAAAAGTATACTTTTTCATAAGTCAAATTTCGTTTAATGTTATTTCAAATGTAGGCCTAAATTAAAATTTTCGTCCACTTTTCTTTAAAATCTTGTTTTTTTATCATTTTGAAGAATTATATTTAATAATAATTTGATGATATTATGCAAAAAACGAAAAATGATATTCTACCCTTTATATTAGTAACTTGTTTATTTTTCCTTTGGGGGTTTGCGCATAATTTGGATCCCATCCTCATTCCTCATCTAAAAAAATCATTCACCCTTACGACCACTCAATCTACTTTAGTGGACTCTTCGGTGTTTATTGCCTATTTTATGATGGCTCTTCCTGCCGGATATATCATGAAAAGATGGGGGTATAAAATGGGGATTATAACCGGCTTGATTTTATTTGCATTGGGGTCTTTTTTATTTGTACCAGCTGCGAATCATCAATCTTATAATTATTTTTTAATTGCTCTTTTTGTGATAGCATGTGGCTTGACGATTTTAGAAACTGCCGCAAATCCATATGCATCTGCTCTAGGTGATCCTTCCACTGCAACACAAAGACTAAACTTAGCGCAATCCTTCAATGGGTTGGCAGTAGCTTTAGCGCCAGCTATTGGTGCAAGAGTCATTTTAACAAAAGGTTATTCAGATGCTGAATTAAGTAGCATGACCGAATCGGTGCGAAAAGTAGCTTTGGCTTCAGAAGCTTATACGGTGAAAATGCCTTATACCATTTTAGGTATTGTATTATTAGTAATTGCGATTTTATTTTATTTTATTCAATTGCCCGATTTAAGAACCAAAAATGCATCTAGTGAAACACCTTCTTTATGGAAGACATTTAGGCATGTTCATTTAAGTTGGGCAGTGGTAGCACAATTTTTTTATGTAGGAGCTCAAGTTTGTGTGTTAAGTTTATTCATTTTGTATGCTACTCATTCTGCTGGAATTTCGGAAGTGCAAGCGGCTGATTATTTAAGCATTGGGGGCATTGCTTTTTTAATAGGTCGTTTTTCAGGTACTTTCTTAATGAAGTATATGCAACCGGCTACCTTATTAACTATGTATGCTTTGTTTTCTGCAGCATTATGTATTGTGGCGATCATGGGTAGTGGACTCATCACCATTTATGCATTAATTGGAATTTGTTTTTTTATGTCTATCATGTTTCCTACTATATTTTCACTAGGCATAAAAAATTTGGGATCAGATACCGAGATGGCAAGTAGTTTGATTGTTATGTCTATTGTTGGAGGTGCGATACTACCTCGAATTTTTGGTTTCATTACAGATAGCACAGGCAATATTAACTTAGGCTATTTTGTGCCTTTAATTTCTTTTATGGTAGTCGCCTATTTTGGTTGGAAGGGATGTAAAGTAAGAAATGAGTGATATGAAAGCTGTCGCTAAAATTGTTGTTGTATCATGAAAATAAGAACACCACTAAAAAATCCAATCAGTGCCATCCAACTTATATTTTTAAGGTACCAACCAAAACTTATTTTTTCAAGTCCCATAACCATTACACCAGCAGCTGAGCCAATGATTAAACATGAGCCACCGGTTCCTGCACAATAACTCAATAATTCCCAAAAAATATGATTGGTGGGGTATTGACCTAATGGATACATATTTTGAGCAGCAGCTACCAATGGTATATTATCGAGTACTGCCGATAAAAGCCCAATACTTCCTGTTAATATATAAATATTATGAACGTAATGGTCTAAACTCAATGCAATTTGTGTTAATATACCTGTGACTTGTAACGCAGCAACAGAAAGCAAGATGCCAATAAAAAAAAGCATACTTGGTACATCAATTCTTTGTAATGCTTGTTGAACCGAAAAAATATCTTTTTGAGATTCTGTTTTTTGATGATGTAATAATTCTGTTATCATCCACATAATACTTACACAAAATAACATTCCTAAATAGGGTGGTAAATGTGTAAAATAATGAAATATAGGAATGGCAATAAAAGATCCTACCCCAATAAATAAAATCAAATTTCTTTCTTTATATGAAATTTTCGAAATGCTAGTAATTTCTGCAAAATTATTTTTTGTTAATCTTAATTTGTAACTAATTATTAATGTAGGAATAATCATACATGTTACACTGGCTAAAAAAGTTTGATGCATGATATTAAAGCTAGTCACTTGTGCGCCCATCCATAACATAGTAGTCGTCACATCTCCAATGGGACTCCATGCACCACCGGCATTTGAAGCTATAATCACCAAGCTAAGTAAATACCATTTTGCTTTTTTATCTTGAGATATTTTATTGATTATAGAAACCATTACAATGGCAGTTGTTAAATTGTCTAAAATTGCCGACAAGAAAAAAGTAATAAGTGCTATTTTCCAAACCAATATAAATGGTTGTTCTTTTTTAATTTTTTCAGCAATTACTTGAAACCCATCATGTGCATCAATAATTTCAACAATAGTCATAGCGCCTAGTAAAAAAAATACTAATTCGCTAATAGCTACCAAATGAATTTGCAAATCGTTTAATATATTTTGAATCAAAAAAGCTTTTGTAGCTATAATACCCCAGCTCAACGCTCCCATGAAAAGTGCTGTAGCTGCTTTATTGATTCGAATTTTATTTTCAAAAATTATTGCAAGGTATCCCAATAAAAAAATTAAAATAATAATGCTTTGCATGAGTGAAATGATATTGACAATTAGTTTTTATATACTTTGCCATCTTTCATCACCCAATCAATTTGTTGTAATGCATTAATATCCTTGGTAGGATCTTTTTTTAAAGCAATAATATCTGCGAAAGCACCTGCTTTAATTTCCCCAATTTTTCCTTGCATCCCTAAAAGTTCTGCTGCTGTAGTGGTAGCTGTTTGAATAGCTTGCATATTGGTTAAACCCCAATCAACAAAATAGGTAAAATCTTTTGCTTGTGGTAAGCCCCAATCATATCCTCCGATATCAGTGCCGTAAGCTAGTTTTACACCCATTTTAATTGCTTTTTTAAAGGTAGCTTGTATAGATTGTTGAAAATATAAATTAATTGGGCTTCCTAATTTGGCTCTTCCTTCTGCAACATATTCATTCACAAATAATGTAGGACACCAAAAAATTCCTTTTTCCGCCATAAGCTTCATACATTCTTCATCCATGCCACTTCCATGTTCTATTGTACTAGCTCCAGCATTGATGGCAGCAATAATTCCATCTCGTGTCATTGCATGTGCAGCTAATTTTTTTCTGCTTCTAATGGTTTCATCTCCAATAGCATTAATTTCTTCCGTTGTAAAATTGGGAAGGGATCTAAAGGAACCATCTGCTAAACGATAATATCCTCTGTCTGCATAAATTTTAATCCAATCGGCGCCTTGTTCAATTTGTTGACGAACGGCTCTCCTTGCTTCGTCGGCACCTGTGATTTCTTGTAATCCTTTTGGTAGTTTCAATTCCCAAGCATAATCACTTGCTTTAATTGGATAATGTCCAGTGGTATTAATAGCTAAGGTGGACACCCACATTCTAGGTCCATTGATGATTCCTTTGTTCACAGCTTTTTTTAAATCAACGTCGGTGAAACCTGCACCCTCAGTACCTAAATCTCGGATAGTAGTAAATCCGTTTAACAAAGCTTTTTCTACACTTTTAGTACCTCTTATAGCACGGTATGGAATAGATTCTTTTAGCACTTGAACATCATAATCCTCGGAGGTGATATCACCTTGTAATACTACATGAGTATGACAATCTATCAATCCAGGCATGACAAAATAATTGCTTAAATCAATGGTAGAGTCGGCTGCTACCGAGCTGCTTGAGATAGAAATCACTTGATTGCCCTTAATCAATACATTTTGTTTTTCCAAAACGATTCCAGTTTTGGTATCTAATAATTTACCACATTTAATTAAAATGGTTTTTTGAGCAGAAAGAGATAGGCTGACAAGAATCAGCGCAGTAAAAATTAAATGTCGCATATTTTAAAATTTTAATGAGATTTATAAATGATTGTGATGTTAAAAGTATTCTTTTTTTATGGTATTATATTTTTGGCTTGCATCCACTTTTGCAATAAGCTAGGCCAAAATATTTCACTGGTTTTGTTTTTCATTCCAAATCCATGTCCGCCTTTTTCAAACAAATAAATTTCAGCAGCTACTTGATGTGCTAATAATTGTTGGTAATATTGGGTGCTATTGGCTACTGGAACGGTGGTATCATCTTTTGCATGTACTAAAAATGCAGGAGGCGTGTCTTGACTTACTTGCTCTTCATTGCTAAAATAATGTACTTCATCTTCTTTAATAATGGGTCCAATTAAATTATTCCGGGAACCCATATGCCCAAAACTATTAAAACTAATAACTGGGTAAATAAGAATTTGAAAATTGGGACGAAGAGACACATTTTCTGGATTAGGGATATAGGCCTCTTTAAAATGAGTCGCTGCAGAAGCTGCTAAATGACCACCCGCAGAAAATCCCATAATTCCTATCTGATGTTCATCAATACCCCAAGCAGTAGCATTTTTTCGGGCTATATAAATTGCAGTTTGTGCATCTTGTAAGGGAGCGATACTTTTATTTTTTTGTTTTTCGCTATCTGGTATTCTGTATTTTAATACGATTGCATTTACCCCAATACTATTAAAAAATTTAGCAACATCAGTGCCTTCATGTGAGGCTGCTAAAATACGATATCCCCCACCAGGACAAATAATAACACAAGGTCGTTTTTGATTGTCCTGAGCTACTCTAAAATATTGATAGCCTGGAACAGATACTTTTTCGATGCGTAAAATACCATCTGTATTGGTTACTGCTTCTTGATTTTCGGTTGCAATATAATTGGGGATGGTAGCATACAAATCAGTGTATTGTCCTTGTGAACTCTGGGTCATAAGTAAACAAATAAAACTTAAAATAAATAAGGGCTTCATATTATCATTTTTCACCTTTCATTAATAATGTATAAAAATGAATACATTTTTGTAAATCAGTAATTAATAATCTTTCATCAATACCATGATATCCCTTGGCATTGGTAAGCGGACTAAAATTGACTACTCCATCACTAATGTCTCTATAACTTCTTGAATCGGTTGCACCTACCATAATGACGGGAGCTACCACTACATCTTCTATAGTGGAATTAATAGCTTTTTCAACTCTTTTAAAAGCACTACTATTAATATCTGTTTGAGGAGAAGGCATGGTGCTGTAATTGGGATAGTAGGTAACTTTTATTTGAGTGTCATTAATCACTTTTGTGACAAAATTGAAAACATCTTGTTGTGTTTCACCTGGTAAAATACGACTATTCACATAAGCTGTTGCAAAAGTAGGAATGACATTGTCGCGTACTCCACTATTAAATACAGTTGGAACAATGGTAGTTCTAATTAATGCATTAGATGCTGGTGCTTCCGACATATCATTCAGCACCCATTTTTCAAATAGCCACAAATTAGAAAGCGACATTTTTTTCCAAAATTGATCGGTATAGGCACTCGTTCTTGTGAGATAGGCTTTGATAGAAGGAATTATTTTTGCCGGCATTTCTTTTTCTCTCAATTTATAAATGGCCTTACTCAATAAATCGATCGAACTTGTTTTTCCGGGTATGGAGGAATGACCACCTTCTTTTTGTGCTGTTAAAACCAAGGTTACATATCCTTTTTCACCCACACCAATAGAAGCAATAGGATGTTTTACATCTTTCATATCTTCTGTTGAAATCTCGCCTCCTTCATCTACCACCATATCAAATTTCATTTTCTTAGATTTGAAGTAGTTGACCATTGCTATGGCGCCTCGTCCATTTGATTCTTCATCAGAACCAAAACATAATAATATAGTTTGTTTAGGTTGGTATCCTGTTTTTAATAGTTGTTCAGTTGCTTCCAATATTGCAATCATACTTGCTTTGTCATCTAAAGCGCCTCTTCCCCATATATAACCTTCCTTCACTTCACCACCATATGGTTTTGCGTGCCATAGTTTCACTGCAGAACTTTCCACTGGAACCACATCATAATGTGCCATTAAAACGATCGGCAATAAAGAAGTATCGGTGCCTTTCCATTCATAGATGTAATTAAAACTATCAATGATGGTTCTGGGTAAAGTAGATTTTACTGTGGGGTAGGATTGATCTATAAATTGTCGATATTTATAAAAAGTACTACTATCGTATTTGTAATTGTCATCTGGCGTTTCGGTACTAATTTGAATGGCTTGTCCCATATGAGAAATGGCATCAGTAGGCAAGGCTGTTAAGCTTACCTTATTTTGACCCAAGATTGGCTTATTTTTGAAAGTGTTGTATAAAACAACCATGCTTAACGCTAAAAAAAGGATTAAAAATCCCACTACAATTTTTTTCATAATATCGTAACTTTAAAAATGGAAAGTTCAAGCAATCCATGAACAGGAAAACTTGAAACTTCATGTAATATACAAAAACCAATAAAAACAAATGGGTGTAAACCTACCTAAATTTCACCTATTTAAAATTCTATAATATGGCAATTCAAATTTGTCCTGTTTGTTCACAAGAAACAGACCCTGTAATGGTCCACGGACATTATCAATGCAGTATTTGTGGCACTAATATCATGCCTTGCTGTGATGGAGAAAATTGCGAAAACTAAAAAGCGCCCTAATTGATATTAGAGCGCTTTTATTTTTTGACAAAGGAGACTTAAACTAAAAATCTAATTATTTATTAAGAAGGTCTTTGTGACATTCCTTTTCTTCGGAACATTTCAAAGCGAACTCTACGTAAAAATTCTCTATCTACTTTCAAGGCTTCATTTACTCTTTCATCTGATTTTAAAATTGGCTTTAAAGCAATTGCCATTTTTTTTCTGGCAGTAAGTAAAGCTTCTTCCATATCAATTTCTTTGTCTTTCTTTTCTTTTAAAATAGCTTGAATGGCATTTTTATGTTCGTTATAAACGGGCCAAAAAGATTGTGCTTCAGCAGGAGTTAAATTTAATTTTTTAGTGACAAATTGAATTTTAAACATTTCAAGATTTGCCTTTTTTTCGGGACTCATTTGACCACGACCTCTTTTGCCTTCACCCATTTTTTGATCACGAGGAGGACGTTGATCACGTTGGTCATTTGGGCGAGGAGGTCTGCCTGGATCCCCTTGAGCATTAGCCGATACGATCAACAAGCTAAAACATAGTGTGTAAAATAATTGCTTCATAGTTTTTATTTTTTATAAAATTTATTGGAGAGTTTTATTTAAATGTATTTTATTCAATATTAGTTTCAATAGAATCATGATTCAAATTAAAGGATTCATTATGCTCACTGTATTTTGTAAGTTCCGATTGCCAATCTACTTCGGTCAATGATTCATTTTCATTTACGTATGTCTCAATTTCATCATTTGAAATTTCTTGAATATTAATTTCGGCGGTGCTAGTTTGATTTTGTAAACTGTTATTAGTAAAAATAAAAGTGGCAGCAATAGCAAACAATAATGTTGCAGCAACAGCATAACTGGTCCATTTTGGAAAAGCGAAAGATAGAAACTTGCTTTTATTTGTTTGCTCCATTTTATGGAATACGCGGGCATTAAAATTTTCAAAATAAAAGTGAGGAGTTTCTAAGGCATTCTCATTAAACTGAGAAAGGCTTTCTATAGAAAAAAGCTGCTCAGCTAGTTTTTGGTCATTATTAAGTTCGTTATGTGATTGATTTTGTTCCATTGCGCTTATTTGACAGATTATTGTTAAATGGGTTTAATGTCCTTTTATAAATTCCTCTAATTTTTTGATAGCCTGGTGGTAATTGGCTTTCGCCCCCCCCACAGTCGTGCCTGTGATACTAGCAATTTTTTCATAATTCAATTCCTCAAAATAGCGTAGCATAAACACAAACCTTTGTTTTTCAGGCAGTTGCTTAATGGCTTGCTCTAATTGAATTTGAATGTTGGTGCTTTTGGGAGCATCTGTCAGACTAGAGTGATTTTCGTACGTTCCATTATCTTGGTCTAGAGAAGAAGTCGATTTGCGCTTTTCCTTCGCTATAAAATTAAGAGTTTCATTATATGCAATCCTAAAAAGCCAGGTACTAAACTCGCTTTCCATTTTAAATCCATCCAATTTATCCCAAATTTTAATCCAAACTATTTGGGCCACATCATCAGCGTCATCATGGTTTAATACCATGCGTTTAATTTGGTGATATACTTTCACCTGATGCTTTTGCATTAATTGCGTGAAAGCCTGTTCGCGGTTATTTTTTTGTTGAAATTGGACTATTAATTCTGAATCGGATGCCATAGTTACATGAAATTAGACAATCTAAGCCAAGAATAGTTTAATATATTATATACGAAACAAAAAAGTCAAGGTGCCAGAAAAAAAGAAATGATTGAGAGTCAAAATAGAACAGAATCAATGAAAAAGTAGATTATACTTTTAGGATGGTCTTTACATATTGGTTCACCCCATTTTGAACTCTAATATAGTACACTCCTGCGTGTAAATTATTTCCAAATAAAGTATAGCTATTCATACCAGCATAGGCATAGGTTGTGTCAATTAATACTTTGATGACTGCTCCTGTGGTATCTAGTAATTGTAATAAGGTTGGCCCACCGTTGGTTTTAAATTCAATTCTTGTGAAAGCGTTAAATGGATTAGGATAGTTATTTATCATAGAGTTACCCGAAAAAACCGAATTCTCCATAGCAATACCGCACACACTTGCATTGATAAGAGGTAAAGTAGGATATTTTTTTAACATGATTTGTAACTCGTTGGTTTCATTCACGCAAAACCAATTTTTCAAAATTGAATTATATACACTTCTAAAATCATTTTGGTAAGGAATATTATCATTGACTGTTGCACTTAATGGTAAATCAGGATTGTCACCAAATACACCACCTCTTACATTTTTACCAAATAAAAATAAAGGCGCCGCAGCTCCATGATCGGTACCGCCACTTGCATTAGATTTAATACGTCTGCCAAATTCAGAATAAGTCATGCCTATCACTCTATCATCAATTTCTAATCCTTTCATATCATTTTGAAAAGCGTTAACAGATTCGGATACCGCATTTAATAAATTTGCATGCACTCCAATAGTGGTATCTGTGCTATTGGTTTGTCCAGCGTGGGTATCAAACCCACCATAGTTGACTAAATAAACTTTGGTTTGCAAGCCCCCTTTAATTAATCTAGCTACAATTTTTAATTGAGACGCCAATGAATTGTTAGGATAGGTGACTTGTTGAGTGACGCTGTCCGATGCAGCTTTGATTCTTACTCCATACTTATTACTTTGTTTGGCAATTCTTCTCACAAAACTTAATTCATATCCTCCATTCGTATTAGGTACTGCCTGATCGGTGCCATCAATTAAATTATAAAAGGAACTAGGGTCAGATATACTCAAACCCATATTTACTACAGGTCCTTGACAAGTAAGGCTTGTAATGGATCCAATTTGAATTGCTAGAGGATCTGGATTAGCATCATTAGGGTAAGCTTCTGGGTAGTTGGCATAAGTAGTATCTAAATATCTACCCATCCATCCCGTATTAATATATTGATTGCTGTCAGATCCGCTCATCCAAATATCAGTGGCTCTAAAGTGAGAGTAATTAGGTTGAGGATATCCTACTGATTGTACAATATTTAATTTTCCCTCATTAAATAATTTTTGAAACGATGTCATTGCAGGATTTAACCCTGTAGCATCATAACCTTCTAATTTTAATATTTTATTTTCGGGAATAGCAATATTGGCTCTTGCATTATAATATTTGGAGTAACTACTAATGGGAATTACAGTATTCAATCCATCATTCCCGCCACTCAATTGAATGATTACTAAAGCTCTATCGTTATTCACCGATGCTAATAATTCAGGATTGATAATAGGATGATCCTGTAAAATATGAATGGGATTTCCACTAATAATGGTAGGCGTCAGTAACGCCAAACTATTTCGTATGAATTTTCTTCTTTCCATTATTGTAGTTGATAGTCGGGCATGTTCATAATATATTTTAATAAAGTTTTTAATCTTACATTAACGATATTAAAATTAATGGTAGTTGGATTGTTTAAATAATTATTCCAAGCATCAGTCCAATAGTAATCACTAACTTGCCCGCTTAATAAAATTTGTTTTTTAAGATTTGCTTTAAAAGTAGCAGACTGATCCGTTGATATTAAATAGGTAAATAGATCATCTATTAAAATATTAGGATCACTAGGTGTCGCACTAATTGCTTTAGCAAATTCTATAGGATTAATAACTACTTTTTTAGTATTTCGCGTATAACCCGTTTCCACCATTAAATCTGTGAACTTATTTCGTTTTGGTAAAGTATCTGCATTAATCCACAGCTCATAATATTCAGGTGTTTGATAATAAGCAGGCCAGCCGGCTACATTAGGGGGATCCGTAGGGTTTTGACCAATACTAATCATTTGATTGAGGAAGTTATTGAATAAATAATAAGCATCCGCATATTCGGTGACAGCGTTTGGAAAAACAATATTGAATTCGCGCAAACAGCTTACGACATGATCAATTGGGCTTTTGATTTGACAGCCAATATAGAGCGAATCATAAAAATGCTCACTTTTAAATAAGGCATCTAAGACAGGCTTAATTTCAAAATTATTTTTTATAAAAATATTTGCAAGTGGAGCTATAATATTATTTTCTATAGTATCGTCAATATAGTAGTAAACAAAAAACTGATAAATTTTACGACAAATAAATTTAGCAACTTCGGGACGTTCAAAAATCATATTAATTAATTCATCCGTTTCGGTAGCGCCTGCAGCCAATGTTTTACCAGTAATTACCTTGTTGTTATAATAGGCTGAAAACTGTTTATTACTTGTGTCGTGAACGGTAGGTTCAAAGTATACATTATAAGTGCTGTTTATTCTCCATCCTGTGAGTACTTTGGCTGCGGCTTTAACATCATCCTCGGTATATTTAACATCTACATTTTTACCTAACGTAAAAAGTTCTTGCAACTCTCTTCCATAATTTTCATCTGGCGCAGTTTTAGTATTAAGATAGCCATTTAAATATCTCAACATACCAGCATCTGTTGTGATTAATTTAATAAGTTGCTTAAAGTTGCCTAAACAATTTTTTCGAATCGTGTCGTGATGATTAAAAACATAATTGCCATAGGCAATGATATCAGATTCTGTACTAAAATGGTTTGCCCAAAACAAACAAAGTTTTTCGGTGATGCTTCTATCTTGTTGAATCATTTGGCCTACTAGCCATTTTTTTAAGGCCAATCGGCGATAACTATTTATAGTACCATCGGTATTAAAATTATTGACCCAAGTATATCCTAACACGACAGTAGTGTCAATAACTGTAGCCGAACTATAATCATTTAAAGGAGGGGCGGGGTAAGGGGCTGTTGGGTTTAGTAATTCATTGACAGCTGCTAACATACCCTTACTCACCATATCATCAATATCTGATTTTTTGGCGCCAAATTGCAATCGCTTCAACAAATGTTTTGCTGTAGCCTTATTCCAAGGTCCGGTATAAGGTGTTAAACCTAATTTGCTTGAAAGGGGGGTGGCTGGCATAATAAGCAATGATTCTGTATTTGAATTTAAACAAATTTCATGATTTTAGCTAGTATACTATGTTTTTTTTCTCTTAATTTCTGTTTTTGCGATTATCTTTAGTTTCCTTTTTTAATCAAGAAAAATCATATTATGAATAAACTAAGTCAACTTATTTTTTTATTGGTGGTTACGATGACATCCTATGGTCAAAATACCAGTAAATGGTTCAATAAAAATGAAACAGAGCGCATTGAAAAATTTTTATCCTCAGATGCATTAGAAGGGCGAAAAGTATATAGTAAAGGAATTGAAATGGCTGCTAATTTTATAGCCAATGAGTTTAAGCAGAATGGACTAAAGACTTGGGCGAAAAGTGAAACTTATTTACAAAGCTTTTCAAGATTAAATGTCAAATTTATTTCGGCAATAGGAAATTTTGATGGGACTCCTATTGATACAAAAAATATCATTGTAGTGACTGCGCAGGAAAAATTAGAGATCAATGAAACTAGCGGGTATGAATTAGTTAAAATTAATAAGGAAGATAATTTAATGAATAGTGTGAGAAAATGTATGACTGCAGGCAAAAACTATTTAGTGGTGATAGATGAATCTTTTGCTCAAAATTTTGGAAGATTGGTTCAATTAAAATCTAATATCAACGAAAATCAAAAGTCATTAATATTTGTTTTAAGTAATAATACGCCTATAAAATTTAATATTGAAGCAACTCATCAAATTGAAAAATTATCTTTAGCTAATGTGGTAGGTGTGATCCCTGGAAAATCATTGCCTAACGAATATGTAATTTTTTCGGGACATTATGATCATTTAGGAGTGAATGGCAAAAGAGCTGTGAATGGAGATTCTATATACAATGGTGCCAATGACGATGCAGCTGGAACAACGGCTATGATTATGCTTTCCAAATATTTTGCTGCATTAGGTAACAATGAACGTACTATTATATTTGCTGCATTTACAGCCGAAGAAGCGGGCGGATTTGGGGCACAATATTTTTCAAAACAATTTGATCCTTTGCAAGTAAAGGCAATGTTTAATATTGAAATGATTGGCACCGAAAGTAAGTGGGGTAAAAATAGCGCCTATATTACGGGCTATGAAAAAACCGACATGGGTGCGATTTTACAAAAAAATTTAGAAGGCACTGAGTT
>JAFMJX010000258.1 GCA_017853235.1 Chitinophagaceae bacterium
AAATTAACAACAAGTTGGATGGACGTTACAGGTAAATCTTCAGAGCAAGATAATGTAATCGTATACTCTCGCGCCGCAATTGACGTTTTAAGAATGTCCGACCATCCAGACATATATTCATGCCACTCTCAACGTGGTAGTTATTTTGAGTGTGCTATTCAAGAAGCAGTTAGAGGTGGTGCTATTGCTTATTCTGTTAAAAAAGCTGATTTACAAAAAATAATTGATGAAGATAAGTTACAAGATATTGAGATTTTTGCTGATCCAGAAAGAAATATAAAAGGTATTGTTCCAAATGGAAGAGTTAGAATTAGAAGAATGTTCGATACTGATACAAAGACAGAATACGCCCTACCAGAGATTAGAACCTATGGCGACGATGTTCCAAGCTCATTCCGTAAAACTGTATTAAAATGGGCAGCAGAAAATCAAAGAAAGAAATTTATAAATCCAGAGACAAATGAATTCCAACTTCCAAGTATAGTAAATGCTATAAAAGTTGGTGGTTCTTATAATGATAATGTCCCTTTTCATCTTTATGCTGATTTAGTAAGAGAGGTAGCAACAACTTTTGGTGAAGATAAAAACACTATTGATGTTCCACGATTTCATATTGATAATATTTCTGTTAATGAAGGACAAGATCTCTCTACTGAATGCGAACGTAGAGCAGGTGAACTTACCCGTCAAGCCAACTTTACCGATGTTAACAGCCTTGTAGTTATAACTGACTATAATGTTTATTGTAAAAAAGATGGTAAGGTAGGTGTCTATGGTAATAAATCTAACTTTGTAAATAATGATGGTTATAACGAAGAATATAATGAAGATTTTGATAGTATTGAAGTAACTTATTCTTTCGGTATAGGAATGATTTACGTTAAGGGTAAAGTTAAGGTAGATTTAACTGAAGAAAATTTCAAACAACTTATTGAAAAAACAGAAGAAATTTCGCCAAACGGTTTTATCTACAGAATCTATAAAGAATTTGGACTTAAAGATAAAACATTTAAAATAGAACAAATAAATGAATGGGGCGAAAGAAATGTTCAATCAAGAGATCGCATCACAAAAAATAATAAATATTTTTCAACTGAATTCTCTATTACTTATGTAGATGCGAGTGAAATTAACCTTTTAAATAGTAAGATTGTTAAACTTAACTCTTATGCTGATTTTAATAATAGTATTTATGATGTTCTTGAATTTGCTGGTAATCAACTTGGATTAATTGACCTACAACCTTTTAATTCATCTTACGCTAAACGTTTATTCCGAGACGTAAATACAACAGATTATATGTATTATTCAAGAGGTATATATGGTGGATATGTTGTATTGCGTTCCCCTACGCTTGCTAAAAGAAACATAAAGTTAAATTCTACTGCTCAAACATTTCTTCCTGGTGCTCAAGAGGCAAGTTTTGCTAACCCAAGAAGACAAACTCCAGATCATTTTTATTTATATGAAATACCAAAAGAAGCCCTTAGAGCAAGTGTAACTCTAGCTACATCTAAAACACACCCAGGTAAAGGTAAGTTTGAAATAGACCAATTAAACCAACAGTCGTTTGGTAAAATATATTCATTATATAGAGATATAAGAAATTTAGCAACTGAAGTTAGAAACAATATGATATTACTTTTTCCAGAAGCAGTAAGACCATACATAGAGTTTACCCCAACAGTTACAGAACCACGATTTATTAGTGATGAAGATAGATTTAATGATAATATCAATATTTTATTTGATTTTAAATTATCAATTTCTGATAGTTTGTCCACTAATGATCAAGAGGAAGCATTAAAAGTTATTAAGTATCTTTATGAAAATTTTGAACAATTTAAAGATTCTCTTGACGAAACTTTAATTGACGCATTACGCAATACTTCAAATGAAGGTATAAAGAACCTTATACAAAAATATTATGTAAAAGGAATTGAAGGAAGCGCACCACAAGCAGAACCAAAACTTGATTTGACCAAAGAAGGTATATTACAAACATTAGCAGAGGGCGTTGCTGCTTTAACCATGAAGAACGCCAAAAAATATTGGATAAGCCAAAATGGAAATAACGAGAATTATAGAGTTCCATTCTTTACAGTTTTATTGAAGGATAATCTAACAATAAGAACGTTTTATTCTAGAACATTTCAACACAAAAAAGTTATTCCTTGGAAAGAAGAAATAGATTATGCTGATTTTAAAATAAGAACAATACCAGAACAAGATAGATTAAACTCACTTGTGTTTATTTATTGTGTAACTGGTGAGGATCACAATAGAAAATGGCCCGCATCACAAGCCAACGTTGAAGTAGGTAATTATGGTATAATAGTTGAAGAATTATCTAAATTCATATACGTTAGAGGATACGATATGATACCTACAAAAGTTGAACAACAAAAAGATGTTCTTGCTGGCTATGAAGATGAAATGAAATTTGATATTGATGCCGAAACAAAAGCCGATCAAGAACAGTTAATGAATATGTATAAAAATCAAAGTGGCCCAGTTTCTCAAAGAAAACCACAACAAAAAGAACCAGAACAGTTAGGTTTATTTGAACGTAAGCAGAGAAACAAACTAATTAAAGAGAGATTACTTAATTGGTATAAAAGGAATAAATAATGTCTTCTAAAAAGCTTTATGAATCATTATGGGAGAACTTCACTAAAAAAGCTCCTAGGCTAACAGAAATGAAAGACGAATATATGCGTCTTATTTCTGGAGCAACAAGAGTAGCCCAACAAAATCCAGAGGTTCTACCATTTCGTTCTATGTTTGGAGACAAATTAAGAGTTGTTATTCCTTACCCAAGAAAGAATGTTGGTTCAATTATAAGTTTATTAACAATCTTTAAATTTTATAATCCATTTTCAACTTGGACTGAATCTTTTGGTGTATCACTACGA
>JAFMJX010000259.1 GCA_017853235.1 Chitinophagaceae bacterium
GCTCTAACCAACTGAGCTATAGGCCCGCATCTTTCGATGTAGGCGGCAAAAATAGTAAAATTTGCCTATCATAAGGGACTAATAGCCTTAATATTTTAACCTTTTTTAAGCGTATCTACCCTTTTTTTCTGCTATTTTTGCGGAATGAAGAAACTTATATTAACCACCATTTCCTTTGTTTTATTAGGATATTTAGTACAAGCACAAACAACTCCTCCAGCTACTAAAGATTGGTCAAAAATTGACTTATCTAGCCGAGCAGCAGATCATTTTATGATACAGTTTGGTTCAGACAGCTGGACAAGTAAGCCAGATAGCGTTAAAACAGGTGGTGGGTTTAGTCGCCATTTTAATATATACTTCATGTATGATGTTCCTTTCAAAACCGACCCTCATTATAGTGTGGCATTTGGTGCTGGTGTTGGAACAAGCAATATCTTTTTTGATGATCATACTTTCGTAAATGTAAATGCGCCATCTGCAACCTTACCTTTCCGTCATTTAGATTCAACTGCGAATCACTTTGCAAAATCTAAAATCACAACTATTTATTTTCAAGCTCCTGTAGAATTAAGATATTTCACGCATCCTGAAAATCCATCAGCTTCTTGGAAGTTTGCTGCGGGTTTAAAAGTGGGAACATTATTGAAAGCGTATTCAAAATCAAAAAATTATGAAAACGCGGCGGGCAATTCCTTGTATGGCAAAACTTATGTTGAAAAGCATATGAGTAATCGTTTTTTCAATGCAACTAATATTGAATTAACTGGACGTGTGGGTTATGGTATAGTTTCTTTTGATATGGGGTATCAAGTAACTGGAGTATTACGTGATGGATTTGGACCAGTAATGAACAAGTTTTCTGCTGGATTAACTATTAGCGGGTTATAAACTTTATAAATACTTTTGAAAAACCCTCTGCATGGAGGGTTTTTTATTACCCCCTTACAATTAGATTATCTTTGTAAAAAACGAATCATTTTGATTGAGAAAAAGCAGATCATAAAAAAAGAAGAGCGCGCGGTGTTGGTGGGCGTCATACAAAAAGATCAAACCGAAGATCAAGTAAATGAATACTTGGATGAACTTGCCTTTTTAGCTGAAACGGCTGGAGCTCAAACTGTAAAAATGTTTAAGCAAAAACTGCAACATCCAGACAGCAGAACTTTTGTTGGTAAGGGAAAGTTGGAAGAAATAAAACAATATGTTGCATTAAAAGATGTTGACATGGTTATTTTTGATGATGAACTTACTGGATCACAAATATTAAATATAGAGAAGGAAGTAGGTGTGCGTGTCATTGATAGAAGTGACCTTATTTTGGATATATTCGCTAGTAGAGCTCGCACTGCACAAGCTAAAGTACAAGTAGAGCTGGCGCAATATCAATACATTTTACCAAGATTAAAAGGAATGTGGAAGCACTTGGAAAGACAAGGAGCTGGTATTGGTTCAAGAGGTCCTGGTGAAACTGAAATTGAAACAGACAGACGTATTGTAAAGGACAAGATTGCTTTATTACGCAAAAGATTACAAGAAATAGATAAGCAAGCATTCACGCAACGTAAGGATAGGGGCGAGTTTATTCGTGTTGCTTTAGTGGGTTACACAAACGTAGGAAAATCTACTATCATGAACTTGATAAGTAAAAGCGAAGTGTTTGCCGAAAATAAATTATTTGCCACTTTAGATACAACTACTCGAAAAGTGGTTTTTGAAAATACGCCTTTTTTATTAAGTGATACTGTTGGATTTATTCGCAAGCTGCCGCATCATTTAGTAGAAAGTTTTAAAAGTACTTTAGATGAAGTACGCGAAGCAGATGTATTACTGCATGTGGTAGATATTTCACACGCACAATACGAAGATCAAATTGGTGTTGTAAATAAAACTTTACAAGAATTAAAAGCTTTCGAAAAACCAATCATAACTATTTTTAATAAAATGGATTTGTATCAACAGCGCAATTTTGATGAATGGTTGTCTGATGAAGTAAAGCAAGATATTTTATTAGAATTAAAGGAACGTTGGAACTTAGCTACTAATAATAATTGCGTTTTTATTTCAGCAATTGAGAAATTAAATATTGAAGAACTTAGAAAAGTGATTTTGGATAAAGTACGAGATATGTATCAAATTAGATATCCTTACAAAACAGTTTATTATACCTAAATGAGCAAGTCCGTAGAATGGAAATTGATCACTGATGCGCCTCAAACTTTAGATTTTTCGTCTAATAATATGACCGAATTGGAGGTTGATGGTCGCAAATTTACCTTAGCCAAATGGCAGGATGCTTATTTTGCTTTTGCCAGTAAGTGCCCTCATGCGAGCGGGAGGATGTCTCAGGGCTATATTAACCCACTGGGTCAGGTCGTTTGCCCCCTTCACAGGTACTGTTTTGATATGAAGAATGGCAGAAATTCAAGCGGGGAAGGCTATTTTTTAAAAACCTACCCTGTCGAACAAAGGGATGGGGCGCTATTTATTGGTTTTCAAGCTAATTCTTTCTTTTAATGTTTTGTTCTTTGCTAAATTTTATTATTTTTGCAACCCCATAAAGGGAACACTCCTCCTTAGCTCAGTTGGTTAGAGCATCTGACTGTTAATCAGAGGGTCTCAGGTTCAAGTCCTGAAGGGGGAGCCACACTGGACAAGCCATCAGCAATGATGGCTTTTTCTTTATCCATCAATGAGTTAGGCTAGTTGCATCTTTTCAAAATTTTATTTAAATTGAATTACTAAAACAAACATTTAGATGAGTAATCTTCCATTTTTAGAGAGTGCCAAGAAGGAGTTTCAATATTATAAACTATTAGGTGAAAAGACCTTTTCACAACTAACTGACGAGCAACTTTTTAATCAGATAAATAGTGAGAGTAATAGTATTGCGATAATTGTAAAACATTTATG
>JAFMJX010000036.1 GCA_017853235.1 Chitinophagaceae bacterium
AAAAATTGACGGACTTTGCTAATATGTTAGAATTAAAATTAGTAGGCTATGGAGAAACAGGGTTAAAACATACTATTTTAGCTGGCATTGGCCTAGATCATCATACTGCGGCCTCTCAAAAATACATTTCTAAAACTGGAGCATCTTCTCCAGATGGTACTCGTGTATATCCTTCTGTGAATTGGACGGTAGAAAATGAAGATAAAGGAACTGAATTTGGAGTAGGTACTTATTTATCTAATGAATATAATTATAAATCATTTGCTTTAGATGCACACGTTGGGTATAAAAATAAAAATGGAGGTGAGTTTGGTTTAAAAACTTCAGCTTATTGGGATCAAGTTGTTTTGATTTATCCTTCAGAATTAATTCCAACTGCTAGCACCGATGTAACACCCTACAATGTGGATATAATAAAAACAAGTGCAAGTAAAAGTACAGGTAGTTCTAGTGGTGGCTATTCCTTACATAATGAATCTTCTATTCCCACAAGTCCAAGAAATACTTATACTAGTTCTTTAACTTATAGTCAAGTTATTAATAAGAGTGCACAAATGGCTATATTGTTAGACCTTGTAAAACAAGATGGTTGGTTAGGATTGCCTTTTCATAGAGTATATTTTACTGATGGCACCGAAAAAGTGGAGAATCTTCCACATTCAAGATTTAAAATACCCATAGGTTTTAGATTTAATTATTTTAGTGGAGATAATTTAATTGTTCGTTCCTACTATCGCTTCTATACGGATGATTGGGGGCTTACCTCGCATTCTGCGAGCTTGGAGTTGCCATACAAAATCACTCCTTTTTTCTCGATCTCTCCATTTTACAGATACTATACACAAACAGCGACAAAATATTTTGCTCCTTACATGAAGCATACAACTACTGAAACCTATTTTACAAGTAACTATGCTGCTGCTGCTTTTAATAGCAGCTTTTTTGGAACAGGATTGCGAATTGCTCCTCCCAATGGTATTGGGAATACCTATTTATCTACTTTAGAGATACGTATTGGACATTATACACAAACTACCAATTTAAACTCGAATGTTATTTCTTTCCATTTTACATGGAAATAATACGACACCATTGTTGTATAAATAAATATGGTAAAATCATAGGCTCTTCTTATTTTTAAAAAAAGATAGTAGTCCATGGATGAAATACGTTGGGGAATTATTGGTTGTGGAGATGTCACTGAAAAAAAAAGTGGGCCAGCATTTAATAAAGTACCGCAATCTAAGTTAATTGCAGTCATGCGTCGTAATGCAGAAAAAGTAAAAGACTATGCTACACGACATCATGTCCCTTATTATTTTACGGACGCTTCTGAGATTATTCATCATCCAGAAGTAGATGCAATTTATATAGCTACTCCTCCTAAATATCATGAAGAATATGCAATAGCTAGTATACAAGCAGGCAAACCTGTATACATTGAAAAACCTATGTCCTTGAATGTGGTTAGTTGTTCAATTATGGCTGAGACAGCAGCTGCCAATCAAATTAAAATGGTGATTGCACATTATAGAAGAGCATTGCCTATGTTTTTGTATGTGAAAACATTATTAGCTCAAAATGCAATAGGAACGGTTCAATCTGTTGAAATAAATATGTTTAAATCGGCATATCCAAATATTGGAGATCCTTCTAATTGGAGAGTGTTTCCTGAATTTTCAGGAGGAGGGTTGTTTTATGATTTGGCTCCACATCAAATTGATTTATTATTTTTTTATTTTGGTAAGGCCATCTCTTACAAAGGTGTCTCAGCCAATAGAGCTAATTTATATCCAGCAGAAGATTATGTAGAAGGTGAAATACTTTTTGAAAATAATATTTCTTTTAAAGGAATTTGGGATTTCAATGTTCCTAAAGGAAATGAAAAAGATACATTTACCATTCAAGGATTGGATGGAAGCATTTCATTTCCGGTTTTTGGAAATGACATCACACTTCAACAAAATGAACATACTAAAGTTATTTCCTTCGAACCTCCTTTGCATAATCAACAAGCTATGATTGAACTTATTGTGCCCTATTTTTTGGGACGAGGTGACAATCCTTGTTCGGCGCAAGATGCTATTCAGTCCATGCAAGTCATGGAAAGTTTTGTGTATGGGAAGGATTCCCTATTTTCAATAAAATAATTGGCCAACATGACTAGATATTGTTTTGCGTTAGACTTAAAAGAGGATCCTCAATTAATTGCTACTTATGAAGAGTACCACCGTTCTGTTTGGCCAGAAATTATTCAATCTATTAAAGATGCCGATATTAAATCTTTAGAAATTTATAGAGTGTCTAATAGGTTATTTATGATAATGGAAACAGGTTCTAATTTTAGCTTTGAAAAAAAAGCAGCAGCTGATGCTGCCAATGCCATGGTGATTCAATGGGAAAAATTAATGTGGGAATATCAGCAAGCGTTGCCTACAGCCAAACCTGGAGAAAAGTGGATGTTGATGGAAAAAATATTTACACTTTAAATTTATTTTATGAAAATCTTATTTAATTGGGTTTTGTTTATAGTAGTCATAGCAGTAAATGCTTTAGCTAATATTTTGCCTATTAATGGATACAATACTGGACAGATTTCAGGTTTTTATCCTAATTATTTTGTTCCTGCAGGATTTACGTTTTCTATTTGGGGTATCATCTATTTAAGTTTTTTAGTTTATTCAATTACATATACATACTATCAGTTGAATCAAGATAAATTTCCAGTGATCAATCAATATCTTGATAAAGTATCTCCTTGGTATTGGGCTACTTGTATATTAAATGCAAGTTGGATTCTTGCATGGCATTATTTACAAGTACTATTAAGTGTGCTTATCATGCTTTTATTTTTATTTGCATTAATTCAAATTTTTAAATCCACTCAAAAAATAGCAAAAGAGATGAATTTAATAACTAGACTTAGTTTGGTGACGCCATTTTCAATTTACATAGGATGGATTAGTGTTGCAACTATTGCAAATGTGACTGCTTTATTAGTAAAGTATCAATGGACAGGCGGTATCCATCCCATTTATTGGAGCGTCATTATGATTTTTGTTGCTGTTATTGCGGGCGTCTATTTTATACAACAATTTAAAACTATTTCTTACCCTTTAGTGATTGCATGGGCTATTTGGGGCATCAAAGCTGCACAGGGTGCAAAATCTAATTTGATTGAAACCGCTTCAGTCATTGGACTATTCATACTCATTTCATTGACTTCTAAATTGACTATTCAAAAAGCCTTTTCGTTAAGAAATTAATTTTCAAGAAGAGAAAGGGTATTTAGCCAAAAATTTGTTCTATAAAAATAACAAGTGACATCACTAGTACAAACCAACCAAATCCTTTTTTAAGTTTAGTACCATCCATTTTTTTATTTAAGAAATTTCCTGTGATAATTCCAATAGTGGCCAAGATAATGATAATGATTAAAAATTTCCAATCAATATTAGTGTGACTTAGATCTCCCAAAAATCCAACAAGTGATTTTATACTGATGATAAATATGGAAGAGGCAATTGCTTTTTTCATAGGAAGTTTACCTAATATCACTAAAGCTGGAATGATTAAAAAACCTCCTCCAGCACCCACAATACCAGTAAGCGTACCTTCTGCCAATCCTACTAATACAAGGGTAATTCCATAAACAGGTAATATACCGTCTTCTTCTTTCTTATTTTTTCCTAAAATCATAGAAAGTGCAGATATCAACATTAAGCTTGCGAAAAATAGCATGATGAAACTACTCTTGGTCAAAGAGGTACTTCCAAAGTGTAAGACGGTTGGGATGCTAGGTAAAATAAATTTACGTGCTAAAAAAACACCTATGATAGAAGGAATTCCAAAAACTAAAATAGTTTTGATATCAACCAAACGTTGCTTTATTCTTGAAATAACACCTGCAATACTACTTATACCCACCACACAAAGTGAATAAGTGGTTGCTAATAAAGGGTCTACATGAAATAGATATACCAAAACAGGTACTGTTAAAATAGAGCCTCCGCTACCAATTAAGCCTAAAGAAATACCAATTAAAATAGAGGCAACATAACCAATCCACTCCATCTTTTACAATTTTATACAAACATCGTTAATCAATAGTACAAGTTATGTACTATTAGTCACTTTTTAATAATTTTACTCAAAAGTGATTTTTGTCACAGGATTCTCTAAATTTATATTAGATATTTGTAACATAAATAATGGTTTATATGAAAGTAGAACAAATATATACAGGTTGTTTGGCGCAAGGGGCTTATTATATTATGAGTGAAGGGGAAGTAGCCATTATTGATCCATTGAGAGAAGTGGAACCTTATATCCAAAAAGCAGCTTTAGACAAAGCTCAAATTAAATATGTTTTTGAAACCCATTTTCATGCTGATTTTGTGTCTGGGCATTTGGATTTAGCTAAAAAAACTGGAGCCAAAATTGTATATGGTCCAAATGCAGCACCTGCATTTGATTTTTATGCCGCTAAGGATGGAGAAATATTGACTTTAGGAAAAATAAAAATTAAAGTCATACACACTCCAGGTCACACAATGGAAAGTACTTGCTATTTATTAATAAATGAAGAAGGAAAGGAAGTAGCATTATTTAGTGGGGATACTTTATTTATTGGTGATGTGGGTAGACCCGATTTAGCACAAAAAATAAAATCGGATCTCACTCAAGAAATCTTAGCAGGATATTTATATGATTCTTTGCGTCATAAAATAATGACTTTATCTGATGATATTGTAATATATCCAGCACATGGAGCAGGTAGTGCATGTGGTAAAAAAATGAGTAAGGAAACACAAGATACTTTAGGAAACCAGAAGCAAACCAATTATGCTTTAGCTTCAAATTTGTCAAAAGAAGACTTTGTAACAGCAGTCTTAGATGGATTGGTGGCGCCTCCCGGCTATTTCCCATTAAATGTGATGATGAATATTCAAGGATATGACAGCATTGATCAAGTGTTGGAAAGAGGCCAACATGCCTTAAGTGTGGAGGCTTTTGAACTTGCGGCCAATGAAACTGGGGCTCTAATATTAGATACGCGCGAGGCTCAAACATTTGCAAAGGGATTTATTCCTAATTCAATAAATATTGGAATTGATGGAAGTTTTGCTCCATGGGTGGGAGCTATGATTCCAGATATTAAACAAGAAATCTTGTTAGTAGCTGAAGAGGGTCGTGAAGTAGAAATTATTACAAGATTAGCTAGAGTAGGATATGATTTTACAATTGGATATTTAAAAGGGGGATTTCCTGCATGGCAACAAGCTGGCAAAGAAATAGATACCATTACTTCTATTACAGCGGATGAATTAGTAGCCCTTCATCAAAAAGATAAAAGTATCTCTATTTTAGATGTCCGAAAAGCGTCCGAATTTAATAGTGAACATATTAAAGGGGCACAAAATACACCACTCGATTTTATCAATCAAAGTATGACATCGATTGATAAAAATCAAACCTATTATGTACATTGCGCAGGCGGTTACCGTTCTATGATATTTGCATCTATTTTAAAAGCAAGAGGTTTTGATCATTTGATTGATATTAAAGGAGGAATGAAGGAAATCAAGGACACAAATCATTTTAGCTTGACCGATTATAAAGTTCCTACAAGTTTACTTTTATAATATTTTTTCAATTGGCATGCATTATTTTCCTAATTTAATAGGATATAAATCATGCTTATGAAGCCTTCATTTTTATTTTTCAAATGGGTTCTAATATTACTATTGCCTTTTTCATTGCAGGCACAAAGCTCAAAAAGTGACTCTTTTAAAATCAAGGGTTTAAAAGCTTCGGTGGAAGTGATTCGAGATGAATGGGGGGTGAATCATATTTATGCAAAAAATGAGTCAGATTTATTTTTTACTCAAGGATATTTAGCTGCCAAAGACAGACTGTTTCAATTTGAAATTTGGAGAAGGCAAGCTACGGGGACTGTGGCGGAAATATTAGGAGAGAGAGAACTAAAGAGAGATATTGGAACCCGTCTATTTAAGTACAGAGGGGATATGCAAAAAGAATTATCGCATTATCATCCACATGGAATACAAATTATAAATAATTACGTAAAAGGAGTTAACGCGTATATTAACGAAATCAATAAAACACCACAAAATTTACCCATTGAATTTAAAATATTAAAAATTCAACCTAAACTTTGGACGCCAGAAGTAGTTATTTCTAGACATCAAGGGCTGTTGGGTAATATTAATCAGGAATTAGATTTAGCACGTGCTGTAGATAAAGTGGGCATTCAAAAAGTAAAAGATATTGTTTGGTTTCATCCCAAGAGTCCAAATTTAAAAATGGACAGCACAATAGATGCTAGTTTACTCCATCAAGATATTTTAGAACTTTACAATGCCTATCGCAAGGAACTTAGTTTTCAAAAATCAGATTTTGCAGAAGTAGATGAGGATAATGTTTCTAATCTTTTAAATAAAAAAAATGTGTCTGATTTGTTTTTGCAATCACAAGAAATGGAAGGAAGTAATAATTGGATCATAAGTGCTCAAAAATCTGCGAGCGGTTTTCCAATGTTAGCCAATGACCCACATCGTAAAATTGCAGCACCATCCTTAAGATATATTGTACACTTGGTTGCACCCGGATGGAATGTGATTGGAGGGGGAGAACCTGAAATTCCTGGCGTGTCTATTGGTCATAATGAAAAAGGGGCATGGGGCTTAACCATTTTTGAAACAGATGGAGAGGATTTATATGTTTATAATTTAAATCCCAAAAATCTAAATCAATATTGGTACCAGGGGAAGTGGGTGAACATGAAAATAATTGAAGATAGTATTGCCGTTAAAAATAGCCCTACTCAAAAAGTACACTATGCATATACGCTTCATGGTCCTGTAACATATATAGATTCACTCCATTTGAAAGCTTATGCAGTGAAGGCGGCATGGATGGAGCCAGGCGGGGCTCCTTACTTAGCTTCTCTAAGAATTGATCAGGCCACTAACTGGGATGAATTTAGAAACGCATGTAGCTACAGTAATATTCCTGGAGAAAATATGATTTGGGCAGATCCTAAAGGAAATATTGGTTGGCAAGCTGTAGGAATTATACCTATTCGAAAAAACTTTAGTGGCTATGTACCTATTCCAGGAGATGGAAGATATGAGTGGTCAGGTTATTTGCCTATTAAACAACGCCCTTATTTATTGAATCCAACTAAAGGTTTTTTTGCAACAGCCAATCAAAATGTCACACCTTCTGATTATCAACATTGGGATGCTATTGGTTATACTTGGGCAGATCCCTTTAGAGGTGATCGTATTGATCAAGTTTTAACCCAAAATAAAAAAGTATCTATAGAAGATATGGGTCATTTGCAAACAGATTATTTTTCTATTCCTGCTAGTAAAATAATAGCGCTTTCAAAAAATTTACTTTTTAAAGATTCACTCACAAAACTTGCATTCAGTCAATTATTGAATTGGGATAATGTGTTAGATAAATCTAGTATTGCAGCTGGTATTTATGTAATGTGGGAAAAGGAAATTGCAACTTTCATGGCAAAACAATTTATTCCAAAAGAGGTAGCTACCTTGATTAGTTTTCAGCTCACTACTATGATTCAATACTTACAAAATCCTGAAAAATATTTTGGAGAAAATGCTATTCAAAAACGTAATGCATTATTGGCAGCCTCATTTGAAAGTGCCGTTGAAAAATTAAAAAATAAGTTAGGGTCAGACGTATCAAAATGGTATTATGGACAAGAGAAGTACAAACATATCACTTTTCAACATCCACTTTCTGATTTAGTGGGAAGTGAATTAAAAAGTAAATTAAACATAGGGCCTTTGCCTAGAGGAGGCAATGGCTCAACACCTGGATCAACTGGAAGTGCCGACAATCAAATAAGTGGTGCTAGTTTTAGGCTGTTAATAGATACTAAAAATTGGGATGATGCTAAAATGATCAATACCCCTGGACAATCAGGAGATTACACGAGCCCTTTTTATAAAAATCTTTTTTCACTTTGGGCTAATGATCAGTATTTCCCCGCTTATTATTCAAAAAATTTGATTTTAAAATCAAGTGCCCAACACCTCATTTTAAAACCTTATTCATTTAAATAATTGTACATTCATATAAAATATTCATTATGAAATTCAAAATAGTAAAGTGTAGTTTATTTTGTTTTGGTTTTTTGTTATTGAGCTTTTTGACGCAAGCGCAAAATGTAAAAGGGACACACCAAATTATAATTCAATTAAATACTGCAGATACCAGTGCATGGTCTTCCACTATTGGTAATATTAAAAACATACAAAAAATTTGGCCGAATAATCTACAAATAGAAGTGGTGGTGCATGGCAAAGCAATAGATTTTTTAGTAAAGGATAAAACTCATTTGGCAAAAGATATTGAGGCCTTGACTAAAGATGGCATACAATTTTCAGCTTGCGAAAATACGATGCGCAAACATGGACTTGATAAATCATCTATTTTAAGCTTTGCACAAACTGTACCTTCAGGTGTTGTGGAAGTTATTTCTAAACAAGAACAAGGTTGGAGTTATTTAAAAGCAGGGGTAAATTAGTACCATTTTTATTACTTATGAAAAAATGGTTTCAAGCTTTTGCATTTATTACTTTTGTTGGTATCACTTTGTGGAGATTAAGTACCGACGATGTTTTGATGCGATCCCATGATCAAAAAATAATCAAATTTAAAGACAGTTCAGCTTGGGTGGGATCTTCTGTATATCAAATTCCATTTCAATCTAAAGAGGGGGCGCTCCTTTTTTATGGGTATGAATTAGTAGCGCATACTTCAAAATATTTAGGACCTAAAGGTTCGGTGATGTCAATCACCAATGGAATGAATTGTCAAAATTGTCATTTGGATGCAGGCACTAAACCTTGGGGTTTAAATTATGGTTCCGTCTATTCCACCTATCCAAAATTTAGGGACCGTTCGGGTTCGGTTGAAACTATTTATAAGCGCATCAATGATTGTATGCAACGTAGTTTAAATGGGAAAGCACTCGACACCAATTCCAAAGAAATAAAAGCCATCTATGCATACATTCAATGGTTGGGGAAAGACATTCCACATGGGAAAAAAGCGATAGGGTCTGGTATAGAAATGCTCCCTGTATTATCTATAGCAGCCAACCCACAAAAAGGTGCTCTTGTATATTCCTTACAATGTCAAAAGTGTCATGGTGCTGATGGGCAGGGTGAAATGTATCCTGATGGAATGATGTATTTGTATCCTCCATTATGGGGTCCTCATAGTTATAATAATGGCGCTGGTATCAATCAGCTTTCTAAATTAGCCGGGTTCATTAAAAACAATATGCCTAATGGAATTAATTATCATCAACCTACTTTAAGTAATGAAGATGCTTGGAATGTGGCAGCATATATCAATTCGCATGAAAGACCCAATTTTGATAAATCAAAAGATTGGCCAATACTTGCAACAAAACCATTTGATTATCCTTTTGGACCTTATGTTGATACTTTTACAGTTACACAGCATAAGTATGGTCCCTTTGGTCCTATACAACAAGATCAATGGAGTAGGTCCTCAAAAAAATAGCCCTGCATGATGCAAGGCTATTTTAAAAATTATCATTTGTATTTTTATCTTTTTCTTTCTATCTCTTTATTCAATTCATCAATATCAACGGGTCTCTCTGTTTGATCGCCTAACAAATATTTTGAGAAATAATCGGCAGTTCTCCAAAACCAATATTCACTCATATCGCCAAATCCGTGACGTTGTGTTGGTAATATCAACATATCAAAACGTTTGTTGGATTTAATTAAAGCATTCACAACACGAATGGTATTTGAAGGGTGTACGTTATTATCTATTTCTCCATGAATTAATAATAATTTTCCTTTTAAATTTTTTGCTATATCAGGATTTTTATCAATCATATAACTAAAAGTGGTGTCGCCTTTATCTGAAATGATTTCCTTCACGCCATTGTGCTTTTCACTCCACCATCTGTTGTACACACTGTTATCATGATTTCCCGCATTACTCACTGCCACTTTAAAAATGTCAGGATACACCAACATGGCAGCAGTGCTCATAAATCCGCCACCACTATGTCCATGAATACCTACTTTATCTCTATCAATAAAACTATATCTATCAGCTAATTGTTCAATAGCTACTTTTTTATCTGCTAAGCCATAGTCTCTTAAATTACCATAACCATAGTTGTGATACCATTTACTTCGTGCCGGATTTCCCCCGCGATTTCCCAACGTCACTACAACAAAACCTAATTGTGCTAAACGATCAATACGATCCATGCCTTTGCTGAAGCTTTTATTCACGGATTCGGTTTGAGGGCCAGGGTAAACATACTCAATGATGGGATATTTTTTAGTACTGTCAAAATCGAATGGTTTGTACATCACCCCAAAAATATCTGTAATGCCGTCATCCGCTTTTACTTTAAAGGTTTCTGGGAATTTATAGCCTGCTGCAAACAAAGAACTTAAGTCGGCAGTTTCTAAATCCATTAATTTTTTACCTTCTGCATTGTATAAACTAGACACTGGGGTGGTGTTTACGCGAGAAGAAGTATTTACAAAATAGCTTCTTTTATCATTCATGTTAAAGCTATGATCAAAATTGCCAGGGTTTAATAATTGTAACCCTGAGCCATCAAAATTCACTTTGTATAAATGTAAATAATAAGGATCTTCCTTTGCATTACCGCTTACATTTTCACGACCATTTCCTGAAAAATAAACAACACGCTTTTCTTCGTCAATAGCAACAATATCTTCCACATGCCAAGGGCCTTGTGTTATTTGATTTTTTAACTTGCCCTCTTTATCGTGTAAGTATAAATGCGCCCATCCATCGCGTTCGCTCCATTCAATAATTTCCTCCCCATTTTTTACCAAACCTGGTTTTTTAATTTCAACATAGGTATTTAAACTTTCTTCAATTAAAGTTTTTACAGCACCTGTGTTTACATCAACTACTACTTGATCAATTTTTTTCAAATCACGACTCGTGCGAGATAAATAAAATTTATCATTGGTACCCAACCAAATGGAAGGTCTAAATTCATCATCGCGAGCACTAGCATTAGGTGTTTTATTATACACCGATATATCTTGATCTTTGAAAAGAGATACATCTATTTCTTTGTAATTGTGAGTGGTCATATCCACTAACATTAAATGATCCATTGGAGCGTCTTTTTCACCAGGCATCCAATATTTATAAGTTTCTAATGTAGGACGTGGTTCTGCAATACTGTTGATAACCCATAAATCTTTTACTTTACGATTATCTACTTTAGTGATGACTAAATGCTTACTGTCTTCACTCCATAGAGCGCCAATAGGTTTTCTTTTGTTTTTATTTTTTTCGGCATCTATATTTGTTTCTCCACCACCACCTAATGCACCTTCTCCATGCCAGCTAAAATTTTGAATACCATCTTTTGAAATAGCATGTTCTACAATAGTAGAATCCTCTTCATTTTTCAATGCCTTTTCATAATTTTCTTTATCCATGTAAAACAAGTTGTAGTTTCTACCAAACACAATTGTTTTTTCATCTGGAGAAATATTAGCCCAAAATGGTTTTCTTTTTGGTTTTTTAAATCCTACTAATTCAGTTAATTGCTCCGTTACTAAATTGTATTCAAAATAAAATGTCTTTTTTACTTTTTCAGCTTTCGCATCTTTTTTACCACCCTCTTCTTTATTGACTTCTATTGAACTTTTCACTTCAAATTGAATTGTATTTTCATCTTTTATGAATTTCAATGAATCAATAGGCAAGTGCTGTCCATCAAAAGGGTCTTTTATAATTTTGGTTAATTCTGCTGCAATTTTATCCTTATTGAACATTGCTTTTTTTTCATTTTTACTAGGGTCTACTATCATCCATTGTTTCCCTTCACTTGTTTCATAAGTGTACCAAAAACGATTTGATAATTTTAACCAATGAGGATCCACGGATAATGAAAAAATCATTTTATCCAATTTTTTGGGAGAGAATCGGGCCGCCATAGTATAGTTGGCTTTTTGTTGGCTCATTGCCACAAATGGCAATAATAGGACTAGAAGTTGTAAATATTTACGCATAGTTTAATTTTGAGTAGAGAAAGTTAAGAATTCTGTATTAATCTACCTATTAGGAACAGTTTTTTTTGATAAATGGAATCCTGCTATTTTTACCCAGGCTATTCTTAGTGGAGAATCTCTTTTTTGTATCAAATTTGTTATAAATTGGGTAGTCGTAAAGTGCAATTTAAATTCAGGCTTTTGACGCCTTTATATAATTAAATATTAATAATATGTATATGAAAAGGAGGCACTTAAAAATCTTACTATCCTTGTTTTTTTTGGGTGTTGTTTTGATCAGTCAGGCACAATTTAAATCTACTTATACTACACCTACTTATAATGATGCTACTCGAAATGCACGCATTCAGAAAACTTTTCCAGTCATAGAGAAAATGTATAAAGAGTATGCCGAAAAAAATCATTTTCCGGGGTACGCATTTGGGCTTGTGGTAGATGGCCAATTGGTTTTTAAAGGAAGTGGGGGCTTTGCGAATATAGAAGACAAAATTCCTGCTTCTTCTACCTCCATGTTCAGAATTGCCTCCATGTCAAAAAGTTTTACTTCCATGGCAATTTTGCAATTAAGGGACGCTGGAAAATTAAAGTTAGATGATCCTGTTGAAAAATATATCCCAGCATTAAAAGGCCAAGGATTAACAAAAGATGCACCTCCTATCACGATTAGACATTTAATGACACACAGCGCCGGATTCCCTGAAGACAATCCTTGGGGTGATAGGCAACTAGCGGTTACTGAAGAAAATTTGGTTGTGCTCATTCAAAAAGGAATTTCTTTTTCTACCAGCACAGGATTGGATTACGAGTATAGTAATTTAGGATTTACTATGTTGGGTTATATCATACAC